>CAZWME010000248.1:0-6959 GCA_964634515.1 uncultured Pirellulales bacterium
CAAAACTCGCTTGCCTTCTTCAGCTAATATCATACATGCCAGAGCTACATCATTAATATAGCAAAAGCCGGACGCACTTTCCGGCCCGGCGTGATGAAATCCGCCTGACGGATTAAACACCACCTCAGCAGAACCCGACAGAATCATTTTGGCACCGGTAAGTGTCCCTCCGGTGGCCAGAACACCGTAGTTATACATATCGGCAAAAACAGGGCAATCCAGTGTGCCGATTCCCATATACAGTGCCTCGGTATCCCAATGACCCTTTGCCGCTGTTTTCAATGCATGCAGATAACGGGCCGAATGAAATTTTTTCAGCACAATCCTTTCGGCAGGAACCGGCGCCACCTCACTACTGTTGTCACCAGAGAGAAGAGCCATAGAATTTAGAATCTTTCTCACCTGCCCCGCCCTGCTCGTATTAAACGGACAATCAGCCGGGTAACTAAGCTTCTCAAGCTCCGTTGAATAAATAAAAGCAGCCTTTTTCGTTCCCAAGTTTAATCCTACTGTTTCTGCTTTGTTAAATCATATGTAATGTCATAGGCGTAACCGTCGAATTCAGTATTTACTTTGTAGCCGGAGTTATGAAAAATAGTAAGCATCGGCTCATTTGTCGGCAATACTTTTGCATAGAACTTTTTTACGCCTCGTTGTTTAGCTATTTGAGTAATATAGTCCAGCAGAAAGGTCCCCATTCCCTTTTGCTGCCATTCATCCTGAACAAGAAAAGCCACCTCAGCCGCCTGAGTTTTAGGATCAAGGAAATATTGAACAAGTGCCACGATTTCTTCACCTGAAACTTTAGGAATAATACCGATAATGGCAATATCCTGTTTATAGTCGATATTGGTCAATCTTTGAATGTCCCTATGAGGAAATACTGCCGTGTGGGTCATATAGCGGGTGCGAATGGATTCTTCGCTAAGTGAATACAGCATTTCTGAAAGTGCAGGCTCATCGGTAGGCTTAACAGGCCTGAAGAATATCTCCGTACCATCTCGGAGTGTTTCATATCGCTCCAACTCGTCAGGATAAGCAACTTGATCCCATGATAATTCTATCTGGTCTTCATAAATATAGTTTTGAGCCTTTGCCGCCTGCATAAGATCTTTTCGAAACTTAGGGTGCGCGATGTTAATTAAGTCCAGAACCCTTTCTCTAATGCTCTTGCCATGCAAATATGCAATCCCATATTCTGTAACCACATAGTGAATGTCACCCCGTGTTGTAACCACACCGGATCCTTCCGTCAGGCGGGGTACTATTCTCGAAATCTTCCCATCTCTGGCAGTAGAGGGTATAGCAATAATGGCTTTGCCACCCCTGCTTCTCGCGGACCCGCGAATAAAATCAACCTGACCGCCAATGCCACTGTAGAATTTATAACCTAAAGAGTCCGAGCAAACCTGACCTGTCAAATCGATTTCCAGCCCGACATTAATCCCAACCATTTTATCGTGCTGGCTGATGGTAAAAATATCATTTACGTATTCTGTTGGATAGAATTCGAAGAAGGGATTATTGTCTATATATTCATACAGTCGTTGCGAACCCATACAAAAACTCGCAACGATTTTTCCACGATTGAGAGACTTTTTTGCGCACGTTATTGCGCCGCACTTAATCAACTCTATAATCCAGTCACTGAACATCTCTGTATGAATACCAAGATCCTTTTTATCTTTTAGAAATTCAGCCAGAGCCTGAGGAATGCGCCCTATACCACACTCGATAGTACTACCATCTTCGACAAGTCTGGCTATATTCTGGCCGATACGCCGTAAAGTATCATCCGATTCGGGTACAGGAACCTCGATTATATCTTCATCAGAAGAGACCAACATATCGATAGTATTAATATGAATAAAACTATCACCGAACGTTCGAGGCATACGGCTGTTGACCTGCGCAATAACATACCTTGAATTAGCTGCAGCAGATTTAACAATATCCACAGAGACACCAAGACTGCACAGGCCGTTCACATCAGGCGGTGTTACTGAAATCAGGGCAACATCAACAGGAATCCTTCCAGTCTCAAACTCAAGCGGTATCTCAGACAGGAATATCGGCGTATAATCTCCTATACCTTTCTGTAAAGCATCGCGAACATTATCGGCAATAAAAAAGCTGTTCATCTTGAATTTTTCACGGAACTTTTCGTTCGCATATGGTGCAGTACCCATCGTCAACAGATGTATGATATGAGCATCGTAGATATGACTGGAATATTCAACCAAAGCGTTGACAAGGTGTTGAGGCTGACCACAGCCGGTACCTATAAAAATACTATTGCCGGACTTAATTAATTTCATTGCCGTAGCAGCAGTACTTATCTTCTCTTTATATTTTTCTTTCCAGTTAAATTTCTGCATAATTATTTCTCTATACTCATTCTGGCATCAACTGCAATCGGCATTGTGCCTTCGGGGCCTACAACATAGGGATTTATATCCATTTCCTGAATCTGAGGAAATTCCGTAACTAACTGTGAAAGTCTTTGCAAACCTTCAGCTATTGCTTTTATGTCCACACCCTCCTGGCCGCGTACTCCCTTTAGCATTTGATATGTTTTTGTGCTAATCAGCATTTGTTCCGCTTCTTCAGCTGTCAGAGGCGCCAGATAAAAAGCTACGTCCTTGAGGACCTCCACCATTATCCCACCCATCCCAAACATCATCAATGGACCAAAATGCGGGTCGCGATGCATCCCAAGAATAACCTCTTTTCCGCTCTTGCACATCTCCTGTACAAGAACACCAAGTATATTTGCCTCGGGCTGTTTTTTGGGTATTCGATACATCATCAGATCGAAGGCATCTTTAACTTTCTGCTCGCTATTGAGCCCAACCTCAACACCACCAACATCCGATTTATGCAGTATATCAGGAGACCAAATCTTCAATACAACGGGGAATCCCAACTGTTGAGCAATATTGGCCGCCTGCTCAGATGTAGTTGCGATAGAACCTTTTGGTGTAACAAAACCATATGCTTCGAGAATCTCTTTTGATTCAGTCTCTCCGATTTCCCGAATGCCCTGCCGAAGGTGCCTTTCGACAATACCTTCAACCTTACGTCGATTAACCGGAAACAGTTTTACGACTCGTTTCGGCCTGGACCGCCATCTTACATAATCAGTCATAACTTTGATTGTTGCTACGGCACTTTCGGGGCAATCTATGACGGGGATTTTTCCTTCTCGTAAGATTCTCACACCATCTTCGATTTTGCCTGCCCCCAAGAAACAGGCAAAAATCGGCTTTGCAGGTTTTTCCCGAGATATTTTGACAACAGCCTCAGCAGTACCCTCAGATTCAGTCATCGCCTGTGGAGTCAGAAGCACCAGAATTGTATCCACATTGGGATCATCAAGAACAACATTAATCGCAAACTCATACCGGTCGGCCAATGCATCTCCCAAAACATCGATAGGATTATATAAATTCGCAGCCACAGGTAAATTAGATGCTAATTTACTTACCGTTTCATCGGTTAGTTTCGAAAAGCTAAGCCCCTCTCTCTCAATAGCATCAGCGGCCATGATCCCCGGACCGCCCGCATTGGTAATAACAGCAACGCGTGGTCCAGCCGGAAGCGGTTGATTTCCAAAGGCCTGGGCATAATCAAATTGTTCCTTTATCGAATCACATCGAATTATTCCCGCCCGTTCAAATACACACCCGTAAGCCGTTTCGCTGCCGGCCAAACTTCCGGTATGTGAAGAGGCGGCCTTCGCACCTGCCGCCGTCCCGCCGGATTTCATAAGAAGTATGGGTTTATTATGAGAAATTCGCTCAGCCTGGCTGACGAAAGCATTACCATCGGTGATACTTTCAAGGTAACCAGCGATAACTTTCGTATCAGGGTCTTCACCTAACACCTTTATCAAATCCAATTCATCTACATCTGCTTTATTGCCTATGCTGATAAGTTTACTGAAGCCGATATTGTTTGTGTTAGCCATATCAAGAATAGCCGCTAACAATGCCCCTGATTGCGAGAGGTATCCGATGGCACCGGGTCTCGGCATGGTTCCACCGAAACTTGCATTTAAATTGTGTGCAGGCGTTATCACTCCAAGACAGTTTGGGCCTATGACTCTGATGCCGGCTTGTCTGGCTATCTGAATAACCTGCTGTTCAAGCTCCCTGCCCTCTTCGCCGACCTCTTTAAATCCGGCCGTAATAATAATGACCGCTCGCGTCCCAATCTTTGCACACTGCTGCATAATTGCCGACACAAACCTGGCAGGAACGATAATAATCACCAGTTTTGGCACTTGTTTGATAGATTCAAGGTCAGGATAACATTTCAATCCCTCAATAATATCTGCCTTTGGATTAACCGGGTATATTTGACCCTTATATCCCGCCTCCATCATACTGGCTAAGATTTCATATCCCACCTTGCTTTTCTGGCGGGATGCTCCAACTATAGCAACAGATTCAGGATTAAAAAAGTTTTCAAAAGTCATTGCAACCAAGGTCCTTTCAAAACCAATATCAGGAATAACAAAGGACTGCATTCTATTCGATTTGGTATGTAATTGCAAAGATTTGTAATATTATTCTCTTTGGATTTCTCTGCTCTTTATGTGTGATTCTTTAGAATATTAGCACTTCCGCCCATTATATCTTGTGAGGTGTGAAGTGTATTTCATTTTCTCTTCATGAACCACGGAGTTTCTCTATTTGTGCTTTAAGATTTTCATTTTCCTCACGCAGTTTTGCGTTTTGTTCCATTACAGAATCAACAACGCCTTTTACCTGATTTCTTACGTTTTGCCTGGCCTTCTGCTTCCAGTTCTCTTTTTCCCGCACACATTCGGCAAGCAGTTTATCATGCTTTTTGCTCTCTTTGTTATGCAATTTTGTTAATCTTTCGATTTCCTCGTTGCGCAGCTCTAATTCCTTTTTTAATCTCGTATTTTCCACCGATATTAGTCTGCTCATTTTCTCACTGGGTGGTTCCGGCTGCCCACAGCCCGCAATCGATATTACAGCAACGCCAACTGCCAAAACGAATATCTTCCCTGCTGGTTTTTTCATTCCATTATCCTTAAAATATTTTTTACTATTCGAAATGCGTTTTTTACCTTTCCTTGTTATCCACTCAGCGAAGTCATAACACGCACATCCGAGACACTCTCAGATTCGTCCAGGTTTTCCACGAGGACCTTAATGAAGCGAACTTTCATATCCAGATCAAAGGTTTTCCTTGCAGTTTCGCCCGGCTTGAAATCGTTACTGAATGAGGTCAAATCGGCTGTGTCATAGTTGACACCGTCGTAACTTGCCCTCACGTGCACTCGAATAGGTCTTCTTGCCTTCTTTGTATATGTGCATTCGACGGTCAAGGTAACATCAGTTATGTTACCCAGACAAACCGGTGGCGAGTCAGCTAACGCAGTAAATTTGTTGGAACCCAGTCTCTCAAGGTTCAACACCGGCATATCAAGGCTAAAAGGTTTCTCTGTCACAAGTACCTGAACACCCAGATCTTCAATCCAGGGGAAGCTCTTGTTGTTATTTTTTTCATAACGTAACGTGTGATATACATAGATAAAAGGAAGCTCAATAATGGCATGCACCTCAGCGAATGCAGCGGCATTAGGATTGGCCTGGCGGTCAGCGACCGGATTTCGGCTATATTTGAACCACTTGAATCCATCAAAGCTATAGGCATAGCCAATACTCTCAAGTCGAGACCCGTACGACCTTGTCCCACCATAAAACATGTGGAACATATTGTTATTATAGAGCACTTCCGCTTCCGAGATACCACCATCGTCCCAGTCGCCCGTATTTCCCCGCACCATAAGAGGATTGCCACTATATTTTTCAAAAGGTCCCTGAGGAGAATCACCGATGGCAACTGCAAGGGGGCTGTAATCAGTATGATATCCCCGTGACCGTGACTTTCCTTGTGCCCAACCGGCCCAGGGCATACGGATTGGGTGTGCACAGTATAGACGGTACTTATCGTCAACTTTCACTACTCCACCCAAATACCCAAAATCTTTCAGAACCGGATTACCTTCATATTTCTTCCATGGCCCCAGAGGATGCGAAGCAGTGGCCAGTCCGATAGACCATAGCGTCTTGTCTGAACAGCCAGAATACCACATAAAATAAGTATCATCCTTTTCATCTTCTGACCTGAGAACCATCGCACAAGCCACGTGACGGTCATCCCAACTGCCCTTGGGACCGAGGTCTAATGCCGGCTTATCGCCGTGTTTTTGAAAAGGTCCAAGTGGATGGTCGGCACTCGCTACACCAAGTCGATATCCTTTACCGGCACCGCAAGCATGATAATAGAAATAATATCTGCCCTTATCCTCAAAGGCATCCGCCGCTTCCACAACACTATCGTCCCAGGCACCTTCTGACCCCGGTGTGATGATAGGATTAGGGCCAGGAATCTGGATGAAGGTTCCGTTTTCTACAAGCTCTTTTCGGCTGAAGAATCCTTCGGCGTTTTGTTTTATTCGCCTTAACATTCCTCCGGCATTTTGCTCTAACTGTTCTCGGAATCCTCCGTTTGCCATTGCCTCTTGGCAGTTAACCAACGACATAATAAAAACAAAACAGCCGACTACCGAGATAAATCTTTTTTGAATTGCATCTTTCATACCTTAACCCTCTCGGATTCTCCTATGACAACTGATAAGTTATTCGAAAAGCACTTTCAATTTTTCTTTATCAGCCATCGCGATTTGGCTCTGGTCCGTCCAAACAGCCAATTCGAGACTATTTCGACAGTGACAATCATCACAAACAATTTTGTCATCACTTGCCAAAACGGCCTTTAAAAGTTCCAGGCAATTACACGTTGCCACCTGGAGATTACCGATTATCTCTTTGAGCAGGGTCTGTTTGTTCTTTTTTGCCTCGTGTGGCTTCCAGCAGTCATAATCACTGGCTAAGGCAACCAGGACGTAGCAGATTTGC
>CAZWME010000249.1:0-6953 GCA_964634515.1 uncultured Pirellulales bacterium
CCGTCCAGAGGCGAAATAAGCCGTTTGAATGCAGAGTCATTTTGTTAGGTGCTCTCAGTAACCTAACATTTCCCGGATAATCTTGCCCGGCTGCACCTCCGGGCGACAAGATTGCCATTATACAGCACCTCCTCATTGCGCCTACTTCTTTTACGTTTTTTTCCGTTCCTGAGGGTGCTTGAAGTCCTTTAATCTAAAAACGCAACCGTCGGATTAATCATCTAAAGCCGGCCGCATTCTTTGCCGATAAAAAAAGGCCGATAAAACGGCTGTGGGGCCTTAAATATAATTTAGCGTGCCGAACAAAATGAATACTATTAAACTGACATTCATACCCCTGATTTTACTCATGACCGGCTGTAGTTTCTCCGTCGGCTCATACGAGAGCGGCACCTGGTTCGACCAGGACAAAAGGGCCTACAACCCGAACGGTTTAGGAATTAAGGCCGATATAGTGCCCGGACAGATGATTATTCCCGTCCCAAAATTCGGCTCGAACAGATGGGACGACCCGTGGTTCATAATAAGGGCACCGATAATCGCGCCATTTATCTCAGTTTCCGTCAGAGAAAAGGGGGGCTACGTGGGCCTCAGGAGCTTCGAGGTATCCGGCCGAAACAAACAAAATTACTGGTGGCTCAACGAAAATGAATTACCCCACGATGGCAAGTCTTTTGTTTACTTCACACCCGAGGCCGCTGTCATAACAAAACGATATACGCAGCAGGAATATGACCCCGGTGACCCGCTCGTAAGCACCCACGTACCTTCATGGGTGCCGGAAGTTCGTCAATGGGTCTCGGAAAAAATTGCATGGCTGTCGCCCTGAAGTTGCTGAGCATCGAAGCATCGCATTTAAGCCAAGTCCAAAATCCTAACTCCCCGCTCCACGCTATTTCTTCTTCATGCTAAATTCTTCGTTACTCTCTCCGATTTTACTGCCTTTTATATATAGAGACGCGGCTGATTATGGCCGCAAAATAAAAAGTTCATACTGTAGCCAAACAAATTAGAAAGGAGTACTAAAATGAAACGGTTAATAGTTACCATCATAGTTGCCATAATGACAATCTCGCTTTCCGGCTGTACTTTTGTCAGGGAGTACCGCCGCGGCCGCCCTCACCACGAAGTAATCGTAACTGCGCCGCCGCGACGTGTGCCCGTCAGGCATGTGCCTGTCAGGCATAAACCCCAGCCTCGTCCCTATGCACGTCGGCACGTTGAAAGACGCCACTATCCAGGCTCCAGACGCTGGCATGATTAAACCTGCAATAGTTGAGGGGTGAGGCTTGCTCCGCATTGTGAACGCTCTTCGGAGCCGGCCTCGCCTTTTTCCTGCCAGCCATGATTTTCTTCGAAATTGAGTAAAAATTGGGTTTGAATTGGCTTTGAATTGGGTTAAATTGGGTTTGTTTTTGGCTTTATTGGCTTTGAATTGGGTTTGTATTGGGTTTGAATTGGCTTTGTTTTTCCACCCCGCAAAGCGGTACAAAATCATGTAAATGCTTTTCATATCTATAGATATGTTCATTTTTTCATTTCTGAAATTGGGTTTGTTTGTTAAAATAGAGTGTATTTGGAAATATGTTATAATAGTAGAGTGCCTAAAGTGACTAAAATGCCTAAAGTGAGCTAAAGTTATGTATTTCATATTCCAGATCTCATATTCCATATTGTCTCCGTGAGGGTAGAAAAAGTCCCCCTCTATAATTAGACGAGTGTGCAGTTTTGAGCCGAAAATTTGGGATATTATGATGAGTGAATCAGTATAAGTGCATATGATAAAAGGAGATAAAAATTTTGATAATATTTTATTTTTGTTTTTTGGTGTGAGCGTTTTTTAACGAAAATTCCTCGAAATTTCGTTCGTATTGCGTGATGCGTGACGCGTATTGCGTGGATTTTGGGTGAATCCGCCACAGCGGGTAAAAAAGTGGGTGGTTTTGAGCGTTTTTTGTCGAAAATTGGTTGATTTTGTTGATTTTTGGTGGTATTTTTTAGTTTTTGAGAGGTTTTGCAGAGAAATAGGGATAATATTAGGGAATGGCGTAATGGCGGAAATATTACTAGTCATAATTGACAATCGGGATTTAAACAAAGTTATAAAGACTGGCAACAAATCGTCAATATTGGTTTGAAGGGAGAATTTTGATGGTTGAACATACATATGTACAGATGCCCCAGGATGACAATGCTCAAATAGATCAAGTTGCAACAGAATATAGTACTGGAGCAGCAAAAGGCTTAGCCCATGGAGTCCAGAAGGATGCTATTCAAAATGCCTTTGGAGCACGTTCTATAGCAAAAGAAATCGAAGCATGCAAGAAGTGGGTTATGAGATTTCGATTGGAAAAAATTAATAGGAAGGATGCTCTGATATTTTGGGATGAAGGAACCACGGGCTTAACTGGAAAAATACTATCTTCTAAGGAGATAATTCAGGGATTTGCTTCACAAAATCTAGGACCAGAGCAGCGCCTAAGTCGATTTCTGTCACGCTTTGTCTCAGGAGGAAATCTTGGAGCAGGTACATTTGGTCGTGGGAAACTAGTTTTTCATGCTGCATCGGAAAACAAAAGCATTCTCATCGATTCCTTCCGGGAAGATGATGGAGAATATGTAGCTCTTGACAGAAGGGTAGATGGTGGAATTCTTTTACAGCCTGATATACCTTATACTAATACCGAAGCAAAAGACTTTATTGCACAGCGCACCAACGGTATTCTTAAACCGTTGACTTGTTCTGGAACACGTATTACCATTCTTAACATAAAGGCTGAATTGACTGAAGCTTTCCGCAGATCCTTTTCCTCGCATTCGTCTTCCTATAAAGCTTCATTGGCATACATGATTGAAGAAACATGGTGGGAGATTATAGATAAATTCGACGCAAGGATATTCTTAGAGCTTGATGATAGGATGCTTCAAGTTGAACTGCATGATCCACTATTAGAAATTATAGAAGCTGAAGATGGTCAGGATGGAGCGCGGGTTCACAGGAAAGAAAACATCGATCTAACTGCAAGTGGGCAGCGATATCGCATAAAGGAACTCAAATTCATCGTTATGCCAAGTAATCTTGATGAAGACTTCAGAGATATTTGGGTACAACGTAAAAGAATGAGGGTAGGTAGTATTTTCAGGAATATAAGCCCGCATCACAAGATTATGAATAGGCTTGCCGCATACGTGATCTGTGAACCGGAACTTGAAGGTCTAATTGAAAATGCAGAAGGTGTTACTCATTATGATTTCCATCTTGGTGCTGCTGGAATAAAGCAAATTAGGCAAATTGTTAAACAAGAACTGAGTGAACTGGAAAGAAGGTTGGGACTTATCTCAATCAACGAGGATGCTGAGTCTAGACGAAGGTTAATTGACTCTATGAAAGAAATCAATGATCTTGCCCCAGAGTTAGGGCTTGTCACTCAGCATGGTATTGGCGTAGATAAAGATGAGGTTGAGATTCTCCTCAAGAAGATGTTTCTACCAGAAGAAAATACTCTCAGAATCGAAATAAATGATGAGGTTGGACCAATAATATATGAAATAGCAGGCAGAACACAAACTCCTTTGTTTGGGATGTTCTGTGTTGTGGCAAAACAGAAGGGCCGAGACATAATTAGGCTATATTCTGAGGAGATTACATTAGAAGTTGAAGAAAAGAGAACTATAGAAATCCCTGCTTTTTCAATCACTAAAGATATTTTTGAGAATGGGAAATCGCTTCAGATAGAAGCTTTTTGGAGAAAACAAAATTCGACAGAAGTGTTAGCACGATGTTTCAGAACACTTTTTATAGGGACTGATCCTCCGGTGACTCGCAAATCTCCGGTAACACTTTCTTTTTCGAGCAAGTTCCCCCGAAGTGACACAAGACGTGTTGAAATGGCGGATGTCATCACAAAACTTAAGGTCAAGGTAACGAATGCTACTCCATACACATTATTTCTTGACTTAGTATGTTCTGTACGTCATTTGGCCAATCCAAAAACTGGTAGACTCACTGCGCCTCTGGGAGTACTATACAGAAACGATGATTTTATGCTCGCCCCCCAACAGGATTTTGAATACTACTTGGACGATCTTGCAATAAAGCCCGAAATCTTTGGAAGCGTTCATCAGACGCTGGCAGATGTTACTGAACGAGCATGCGACATCTTCAGTCTTGTTAGACTATCTCGTTCGAGCGTTGAGTTAAATAAACCTAAGAAATATAAACTCAACAAAGTATCAGTGCCATTCTATCTTGAAGTAGACCCCCCGGGCTTCTCCATTTTCAATAATGCGGAAACGGTAGTTGAACCTTCTGATGGAAGACAATCATGGTATACCGGAAGTATAGATACAGGTTATACATTTGTGTTAAACTCAGGCCACGGGGCACATAAGTTCATAAAAAAGGCTTCAGAGACATTCATTATTCAAAGTTATGAACAGGAGCAGATGCTACGACAGGCTTATCTTATTGCTTTCGAGAATGATTTTTATCGAGGCCCTGCGGAACAGTACCAGGAAACACTTTGTGATCCTAACAGTAGTGCATTGGATATTGCACGGACGTTTGATACCATTATAGGTTATGCGTTAAATCAAATGAGAGGCTAACATGGCAGTATTAATAGCAAAACATCCACAGCGACGATACCAGTCTATAGGAAGCCTAGGGATATCTACTAGTGAGCAACAACAAGCGGATCAATTAGATGCGAGACTGGAAAGGAGTATAGGTGATTTAATAGGCTTTTTGGCGAATAAAGGGCTAATGCCGGAAAAGAAAGGCAAAGGATCACTTGAAGCCTATTGGGAATTGGGAAGATGCTTGAGAGCTATAGCGGACTCGAAGGATTTTGAAAATTTAGCTGAGCTTCCACTATTATGGAGAAATGCAAAGATGTACATTCCAGAAGAATTGCTATACAAAGATAGAGGTCCCTATCGCGAACACTTATGGTACTGTTTCCGTCTTGGCGGATATCCTAAAGATTTGGCAATGAAGATGAAATGGGGGGAATGGGTCACAATATTTGACTCAAGCGGAATAAATCAGGAAAAACGTTTTGATGATTGGTTCAATCTTACTCTTGCTAAACAGAAAGGATTAATATCTCGTGAACTCATTAGGATATTTGCTCCATTTGTGAATGTAATGTTATGCAATATTGACATTAGCGATTTAAGTGAAGTGGAACTGTTCAATTGCTATGAGGCAGCGTGGCATCTTACATTTATGTGCAGCGATAGGAGAAGCTCTACCTCAAAAGCTAAATTTGATAGAAAACATATTCAAAAGAGTATTGAAAGCAATCTAGGCCTGCTTGATGCAATAATGGACGGTTCCATGTCTAGCTACGAATATGCATCTACCATACTAGATTCACCGAATTGATCAGATAATATTTATGAAGTGACAGTGTTCTGAAAAGTAACTGATAATGCAAGAAACTTTAGCAGAATAAAGAGAATTTGGCCTGAGAACTATACAAATTCAGGTTTTTCTTTTTCGAGCCGGAATTATGACAGACCATTTGACAAAGAAAAAACGAAGCTGGAATATGTCCCGTATCAGAAGTAAGAACACGAAGCCGGAGTTGATAGTAAGGTCTTTGCTTCACGGCATGGGATACAGATTTCGTTTGCACAGAAAGGATCTGCCGGGAAAACCTGACATAGTGCTACCGAAGTATAAGACCGTAATATTTGTCCACGGTTGCTTTTGGCATCGCCATAAAGGATGCAAGAAATGCACTACTCCATCTTCAAACAAGGAATATTGGAAAAGAAAATTCGAAAGAAATGTTGCTAACGACAAAATCCATAAGGCTCAGCTTAGAGGAAAAGGCTGGAAAGTGTTTGTGATCTGGGAATGTGAAACAAATAATCTGGACAATTTACAAGGGAAATGTACTCGTATTTCAAAAATAAAAAGAAATCAATTTCATATATGATTATAGCTAGGCTCAATGCTTTTGTAGTTTATGCCAGCAAATGTCTTTAGTATTGCCTCAAAAATTATTTTTGCTCCTCCAGGAGGAACGGCCATTCCAATTTGCTTTCTTACCTGTTCTTTTGATCCTTCAAAAGTAAACCAATCAGGAAAACTTTGCAACCTAGCCCTTTCGTGATTTGTTAGTGCGCGGTGTTCTCGCCAATGATAAACATGCGTTCCACCTCCGCCGCTTCCTGTAATTGTATAAGCAGGGCGGGCCGCATCAAGTCTTTTATATATATGGCTCATCCTTGCTTTCTTACAATTCAAACGAGAGTATTCGATTTCTTGACGTATCTTGTTATCACTTAAATGAGCAATTTCCTCTTCATACCATGACACTGTCTGAAGTGATCTTCTCCGTTCAGTTGCAGACATTTCCATAAGTTTATCAAGATACCAGGCATTGTGCCAAGGCGGGGTGTATTTTAACCTTGTCATAACTCTTGGGTCTTGGATTGTTCTTACGGAATTGGGGGCATTATCAGCAATATTTTCAAAAGCTTGTTCAGCTGAAACAAAAGGAGTAACTTCTGATCCGTGAGTTGGACGGGGCACTCTAAAAATTAAACCTTTGTCTTTTCGAATACCCACTATGATATATCGATGACGACATTGCGGCACACCATATTCTTCGAATTTGTAAAGATGAACTGTTAAATTATATCCGTGGTGTCCCGC
Organism: uncultured Pirellulales bacterium; assembly: GCA_964634515.1. Classification (GTDB taxonomy): domain Bacteria; phylum Planctomycetota; class Phycisphaerae; order Sedimentisphaerales; family Anaerobacaceae; genus NIOZ-UU13. The sequence continues at coordinate 6,671 of CAZWME010000249.1, forward strand.
TACTTCTAGATCATCAAGTATCCTTTTAAAAGTATCGCCTGAATCTGCTGAATGTATACCACTGACGTTTTCAGCGATAAACCAGAAAGGATTAGATTGCTCAATAGCCTTGATTCCAGCCAGATAGAGATTGCCATAATGACCATTGAAACCTCTTCGCTGTCCAACAGTACTGAAATCATTACATGGAAAACCAAAGGCGAGAGCAGTTATGCGTGTATAATTCAGGAGTTCTATTTCACAAAAACCCATTGCATCCATCCATACAGCATCACCACCGTAT
>CAZWME010000250.1:0-6944 GCA_964634515.1 uncultured Pirellulales bacterium
CATACCGAAGGATGAGCTTGAGATATATACTGTAGCGGGACTGATCCATGATGTAGGACGGCTGGCCATCATGGTGACGAGTAACAGAACCAGCGCCCATGTATTAGGCACGTTATGGGATAAGATGGCATCCGTTATTCATGATGAAAAAATAACATTGGGGACCGATCATTGCGATATAGGAATGCGAATCTGTCGAAAGTGGAATTTCTCCTCCATTGTTCAGGAGGGAGTATTGAGGCATCACAGCCCACTTTATGACAGTGAGTTCAGTTTTGCCGGTGCATTGATATTTGTTTCGCATTTTTTATCATTCAGCGATCCCAGCGGAGAAATTCTTTCGAGCTTGATGGCTTCAGACGTGTTAAACAAGCTGGCTTTAACGTCGATTGATTTTAATAAGGCAAGAGACATATACAAATCACGCGCTTTAAATAACATTTGACGGGCTGATTTGACCAGGCACATATCATTTCAATGGTCGTGTATGTAGATATTGATCTCCCGGATGAACAATATATCTTGGTACTGACGGCTACAAAAGAAATCCCCGTTAAGTCCGAATTAAGTGTATAATACAATGTTTTCGTTGCAAGCAGAATATCAGCAATTTAAGGTGGAGACAAAGCAATGATAAATAAGAATATTGTGATAAATTGTGCGGTCCTTTTGGCTGCGATTTCAGCTTCCTGCCAATCTATAAATGCTGACCAGGCATGGAAGGCTGAGAGTTCTAATCTCAGCGTGGAATACAGGCAAAATACGAAGGCAATACCACAATACGAAGTGTTTGAGATTTCCTTCAAGCACGAGAATGAATATGTTAATCCTTTCTTCGATGTTGCCATCGATGTTATCTTTACTTCTCCATCAAAAAAACAGGTGCGCGTTGGTGGATTCCACTACGGCTCTTCGTCGAAACCTTCAATCAATAAGCGAAAAACAAAGACCGACAAGGGACAGCGGCAGCAGATAAGTTATGACTTTGACAAGCATGATATGTGGAAGGCTCGATTTGCTCCCTCGGAACTGGGTAAGTGGAAATACAATTTTGTGTTTAAAGATTTAAATAGCCGAAAGGCGTCCGGAAGTGGCGTTTTCATCTGTGTGAAAGGGCTAAAACCTAATCCGGGATTTATCAGGCGGCATCCGACAAATCCTTTTCGATTAGTCTTTGATGATGGCAGTTCATATTTCCCCATTGGGCTTCAGGACTGCTGGGGTGACAATTCGGGCAGCGGTTCTGTTTTGGACCAATGTTCAATGGAAGGGCCTTTTCGGACCGACCGGAAAGAGCTGCCGATTTTACCGCCCGGGCCTCTTTTTGTACGCGGCCCATCCGAGAACCCACAGAATGCAGATGTGTATTTCCGATATTTTTCACAATGCGGTTTCAACCTGTATCGCTTCTCGCAACAGAATTGCTCTTATCAGCTTTATGAAGACCTGGACAACTATCTTGTCCAGGAAGGGATTATGACGGATGAACTACTCTGCTGTGCCCGCAAGTACGGCTTTAGTATTTTTTACGGGATCTTCGGCTATAAAAAGGTTTTTAACGATGACCCGTATAACAAAACAGGCTTATCGAAAGTAAAGAGGTTCATAAAGTATAGTGTTGACAGGTGGGGGGCTTATGTGGATTTCTGGGAATTTCTTAACGAGCAGAAGGCCGACGACCGCTGGTATGAAATCATGGTCCCTTATATCAAATCGATTGATCCGTATCATCACCCGGTTACTACAAGCTGGGAACGGCCTGAGCTTGACGGAATCGAAATAAATGCTCCGCACTGGTATCAAAGAGAGAACGAGTTCGAATCGGACTCGATTGCTGTTTCGAGGGCAAAGAACTGGAAGAAATACAATATGCCGGTCGTAGTCGGTGAGCAGGGCAATCATATTAATAGGCGCAAACCTCAACCGCCGGGTGTTGGCGGTGTATGGGATGACCGTTCGGCACTGCGGATGCGCATTCGAAACTGGACGGCTCTGTTCAATGAGATTGTGTTTATTTTCTGGAACACAAGTTATGCCAGAGATGGTCACTTCATGAATATCTGGCTCGGACCGAAGGAGAGGGAATATGTAAGGGCAATGCAGGATTTTGCTTATTACCTCGATAAAGATGTTCTAATGGTTGAAGTTAAGGTCTCGCAGCCGGAGGCTGTTCGTGCTTATGGCCTGGCTTCTAAAAAGTGTGCCGGTGTTTATCTGCATCATTTCAGCAACCACACTAAGCCGCTCAAAGGTCTCAGAATTACCCTTGATATTCCTGTTGCAGGCAAAGGTTACTGGTACTGTCCTGAGAACGCTGCTATTCTCAAAACAATCGATGTGTCGGCGGGGCTTAACAGGCTTGAAGTTCCAGAATTTACTGTGGATATTGCATTTCTTGTGACTCAGGCCGGACCTCCGGATATTGACAAGGATGGCAAGGCTAACAATCTCGATAGAGACGATGATGGAGACGGTGTGCCTGATGAGGAAGATGCCTTTCCTCTGGAACCACAGGAGTGGCGGGACAAAGACGGAGATTGGATTGGCGATAATCTTGATGCCGACGATGATGGTGATGGTATTGCCGATGATTGGAATAAAAACGGCACTCCCGATTATGAGGAATTGGATATAGACGGTGACGGAGTGGACAGGGCAAAATCGGTTCCCTGGGATGTTTTTCCTTTGGACCCAAAAGAGTGGCGGGATTCCGATGGTGATGGTGTTGGTGATAATAGCGACCTTGATGATGACGGAGATGGTTATAACGATAAAGAGGAAATCAGATGCGGAACCAACCCTTTGGATAAATTGAGTTTTCCAAATTAATCTTAGGTTTGAAAAAAATGCTCGAGATGGTATAATAACTGTAATAGTTATTTAGAGAATAATTTGATTAATGGAGGCCGACCATGAAATCATGGCTTAATCGTCGAAGGTTTATTAAAAAGTCACTCTTAACTTCCGCCGGAGGTGCGCTATCGATGCAGATGGGTTCAGGAACGATACTTGCACAGGGTGCGTCACGGCGGCCTACTCCCACGACCGATTTACCAAAGGGAAAAATCGGCAAGCTTAGTGTCAGCCGTTTATTGCTGGGAGGCAATCTGCTGACGCATTTTACACACAGCCGCGATCTGAAATATGTCTATAATCTGACGGCACATTATAACACTGAGGAGAAAATACATGAAACCATGGCAATCGCCGAAGCCCACGGCATCGATGCGCTCGTGATACATACAGCGCCCGGGATTATGAGCAAGCTGAAGAGATATCGCCATCAGAAGGGCGGGAAGATAAAATGGATTATATGTCCTACGGCTCCTATCGAGGGTCAATTGGAAGCCTATGGCGAACAGGTTCGCATGCTTGCCGATGAGGGAACCGATGCTATCTATCTCTGGGGTGTCCATGGGGACAGCCTTGTAGCTCAGGGCAAAATTGATATGATTGCAAAGGCTGTGGAAATCGCCAAAGACCAGGGAGTGCCTTCGGGGGTTGGAGCGCACGATCTGAGGGTAATTATGGAGTGTGAGAAAAATCAAATAGGCGCGGACTTTTATATCAAGACGTTCCACCATCACAACTATCCGACTGCACCGAAGCCGAATGAACTGACCAAAGTCATTGCTGAGGTGCCGGGTTACTGGTGCAACAATCCTCAGAAGATGACTGATTTTATGAAGACGGTAGAGAAACCATGGATAGCTTTCAAGGTCATGGCTGCCGGCGCCATACCACCCAAAAATGCCTTCCAATACGCCTTTGAAAATGGCGCCGATCATGTTCTTGCTGGAATGTTCGATTTTGAGATAGCCGAGGATGCTGATATTGCGAAAACGGTAATGGCCAATGTCAAGAGAACTCGTCCGTGGAGAAGCTGATATAGTGTGTCGAAAATGAAATGCCGTTCTTCCTATGAAGATTTATGTAAAGCTATTATTTACGACACTGTTCTGGGGAGGCGCTTTTGTTGCGGGTAAGGCTGTTTCCAAAAACGTTGGGCCTTTCTCAATAGCATTCCAAAGATTTGCAATTGCCTCGATATTGCTCTTATTGCTCACCTGGAAAATTGAAGGTAAGCTGCCCGCACTGAAGAAATTTCAAATCTTACCTATTATTTTGCTGGGGATGACGGGCATATTCACATACAACGTTTTGTTCTTCAAAGGGCTCAAAATAATTGAGGCGTCCCGGGCTTCACTTATAATTGCAACGTGCCCGGTATTCATAACAATCTTCTCGGCTATTTTCTTAAAAGAGAAAATCAATCGTATCAAGGCCCTTGGAATTATCATTTCCATATGCGGAGCAATAGTAGTAATCTCAAAAGGAAATATCAGCCGGATATTCGAGACAGGTCTGGGCCGGGGGGAATTTTACATTTTTTGCTGTGTCCTTAGCTGGGTTGCTTATTCCCTTATAGGCAAGGCTGTTATGAGAAATCTTTCTCCCCTTGCTTCTGTTTCATATTCGTCTATAATCGGTACCGTCGCTTTGTTTATTCCCGCCTGCTTTGAAGGATTATTCCAAAACATCGGGAATCAATCAATGCTCGACTGGTCATGTATCAGTTATCTTGGTATTTTTGCAACTGTCATCGGATTTGTATGGTATTATCAGGCTGTGCAGCATCTCGGCCCGACGAAAGCCGGTTTGTTTATAAATTTCGTCCCTGTCTTTGCCATTCTTTGCGCTTTTATTATCCTGCTGGAGCCAATCACCATCTCACTTGTAGTCGGGACGGCATTGGTCATATCCGGCGTCTATCTAACAAACAGAACAACTAATTAAGAGTGTTCTCCTTTGACTTGAGGTTTTTTCTTTATTATTATCTTCTTAAACTTGAAACCTGAATGACAGGTATTACCAATGAAATTATCCAAACTTCAATTATACACTAAGGTTTTGATAGGATTGTTGGCAGGGGTGCTTTTTGGTGTGCTCGCTGGTCAATTGGGATTTTCTGATTTTGTTTCCAGCTATATAAAACCAGTCGGCCTGGCATTTATTAAACTGATTAGTATGGTTGTAATACCTCTTGTCTTTGCCTCTTTAATAGTAGGTACGTCCGGTCTTAACGATATCAGGAAGTTGGGCCGTATCGGCGCCAAGACCATGGCTTATTATCTGTGTACTACAGTCATTGCTATTTGTATAGGTTTACTCCTGGCGAATACTTTAAGGCCCGGGGCGGGTCTTTCAGAGGAAGCGCGGACAAAGCTGACTCAAAGCAGTTCAGAAGAATCAGTTACGCCTATAGATACGACCCTTAAAAAACCGACAATCACGGACATTCTTTTGAATATTATTCCAACAAATCCTATCAGGGCGTTTGTTGAAGGCAGGATGCTGCAGATTATTTTCTTTGCTTTGATGACAGGGATTTGCCTTGGTTTAATTCCGTCCGAACGAAGCCGCCCTGTAATAGATTTCTTCGAGGGTGTTAATGACGTAGTAATTAAAATGGTGCATATTATTATGAAGCTTGCTCCTTACGGAGTATTTGCACTGATATCAGCGGTTGTTGCGGATTTTGGACTGGATATTCTGTTTGTTCTGATTAAATATTCATTGGTAGTTGTAGCAGGGCTTGTTCTTCATGTTGCTATTGTTTACTCTTTAGCTATAAAGATATTCAGTAAACAAAAAGTAAGAACATTTTTCAGAGGTATTCGCCCGGCCCAGTTGATTGCCTTTAGCTCTGCATCGAGTTCGGCTACTTTACCTGTAACGATGGAATGTGCCGAGAAAAATTTAGACGTTCCCGGGCAGGTTGCCAGCTTTGCACTGCCGTTGGGAGCTACCATAAATATGGATGGTACGGCTCTTTACCAGGGAGTATCCACGGTGTTTATTGCCCAGGTATATGGTTTGGGCCTCAATCCGATGCAGCAATTGACGATAGTTCTTACCACGGTGCTGGCTTCTATTGGTACTGCCGGAACACCGGCGGCGGGAGTAATAACTTTGGCAATCGTACTCAAAAGTATTGGTGTGCCGTTGGAAGGTATAGCCCTCATCATGGGTGTGGAGCGTATATTGGATATGTGCCGCAGCGTAGTAAACGTTACGGGCGATGCCTCCTGTGCCGTGGTAGTAGCTTCAAGCGAAGGTGAACAAAGTAGTCAGCTTATTTGACAGGAAAGTAAATATGATTGCAAAGAAAACAGTTGTTAGATTATTTTTAGTTACTGCCGTATTTGTGTTCTGTTTGGCAATACTCGCAGCAAAATGTGAGGGATGTTATTCAATAGTGGTTGGTAAAAAGGCTTCAGTTGATGGATGTGTTATTATGGCTCACAACGAGGATGATGGGCCCCCTCAAATTGTCAATCATCACAAAATCCCGCGTAAAAAACACCCATCCGGAGAAACAGTAAAACTGCGCAACGGCGGTCAATTATCTCAGGCCAGGCAAACATGGGCTTACATCTGGTCGGAAATGCCGGGTATGCTTTTCTCCGACAGCTATCTCAATGAATGGGGTGTCGGTGTCACATCAGACAACTGTCCTTCGCGAGAAGATGAGCCTGAAATTACTGATGGCGGAATAGGCTATATGCTGCGGTGTCTGGTTGCCCAGCGGGCTAAAACTGCACGTGAAGGTGTCCTCTTAGCTGGAAAGCTGGTGGAGCGATTCGGCTACATTGACTCCGGCCGGACATATATCATCTGTGACCCGGATGAAGGATGGCTTTTCTGTGTCGTCAACGGCAAGCACTGGATGGCTAAGCGCGTTAGTGATGATGAGGTTGCTATGGTGGCTAACACCTATACAATACGCCGGATTAACCTTTCTGATAAGAGCAGTTTTCTGGCGTCGAAAGATATAATCGAATATGCTGTTTCGAGGAATTGGTATAATCCGAAGAAGGATGGACCGTTTGATTTCGCCGCCGTTTATTCGAATCCTAATTCCGTTTCGAATTATTCCAATT
>CAZWME010000251.1:0-6940 GCA_964634515.1 uncultured Pirellulales bacterium
GCTGAATATTCGATAAGTCCTGCAGGTGAACAATTTACAGTACCCGAAAAGGACCAGTATGATGCGGAGCTCAAACGTATTGAATCTCTGGCATCAGCGGCCCGCGAGCAGGGCAAAGAGGTTGTTGTAGTAATGGGCGTCGGTTTTGTCGGGGCGGTTATGGCGGCCATTATTGCTGACTGCGTAGATAAGGACAGCGGCGAGCCGAGCAAGTTCGTCATTGGCTGTCAACGTCCGAGCGTCCGCAGCTACTGGAAGATTCCACTGCTTAATCAGGGCATATCACCTGTTAAGGCCGAAGACCCCGAGGTCGAGCCTATGATCGCCCGCTGCGTGCTCGAGAAGAAAACACTCGTCGCCACATACAACAGCGATTGTCTGAAGTTGGCCGACTGTGTGGTTGTGGACGTACAATGTGATTATACAAAAAACGACCTCGGCAATATGAGAACCGGCAAGGTGGAAATGGGCGCGCTGGAAGCGACAATAAAAACTATCGGCGAGAAAGTACCGCCGAACTGCCTGACTTTGATTGAAACGACAGTGGCGCCGGGGACAACGGAGTTCGTTGCCTGGCCTATTATGAAAAAAGCCTTTGCCGACCGTGGCATAGAAACAGAACCGCTGCTGGCCCACAGTTTCGAGCGCGTTATGCCCGGCAGGGAATATATTTCGTCGATACGGGATTTCTGGCGGGTGTGCTCGGGTTGTAATGAAAAGGCGCGGCAGCGAGTCGAGAAATTCCTCACAGAAGTGCTGAACACCGAGGAATTTCCTCTGACTATTATGGACCGTCCTATCGAGTCGGAGACCACCAAAATCGTTGAGAATTCTTTCCGTGCCACTTTGCTGGCGTTTCTTGACGAGTGGAGTTTGTTCGCGGAGCGCAACGGTGTGGATTTGATAAAGGTCGTCAAGGCTATTAAGGTCCGGCCTACACACAGCAATATGATATTTCCGGGACCGGGTATCGGAGGATACTGTTTGCCAAAGGACGGTGGTCTTGGGTACTGGGCGTATAAGCATATCCTCGGATTCGATGACGATATATTCAGGATAACAACCGCGGCAATTGACATTAACGATACGCGCAGCCTGCACGTGGCGACATTGACGAGGGACGCTCTTCGAAATATGGGTCGTCAGGTTGCCGGTACGTCGGTACTTCTGTGCGGAGCGAGTTATCGGCAGGATGTAGGTGACACCCGTTACAGCGGCTCAGAGATAGTTGTTCGAAAACTGACCGAGATGAGTGCCGAAATGCGGGTGCACGATCCTTATCTCGAGCACTGGTATGAGCTGGAAAAGCAGGATACTTATCCGTCACCCGGGCACTCCCTGGCGAGGTTCTTCCGCAATCAGGACGATATGGTCAATATCCGGGTTCAGAGCGATCTTGCCTCATCCCTTGCCGGTGTCCATGCGGTCATATTAGCGGTACCGCATGCGCCTTATAAGGAACTTGATCCTGACAAAATTGTAGAATGGGCGGGTGGGCCACTGGCGGTGATTGATTGCTTCGGCATATTAGACGATGAGAGAATCCGTCGATATTTCGAGCTCGGCTGTGAGGTCAAAGGTCTGGGCAGGGGGCATATCCAACGAATAAAGGAAGAGGTGAGAAAGGCATGAATGAGTGGATGAGTTGCGTGAATTTACATTAACATTGACGAATTAACAAGAAACGAGTGAGATGGATATTAAGAATAAACGAATAGCTGTTTTGGCGCCGGTGGCATGGCGGACGCCGCCCCGGGCCTATGGTGCATGGGAGACGGTCGCCAGCAATATTACTGAGGGATTGGTTGCTCGCGGGTGGAAAAACGTAACGCTGTTTGCGACAAAAGAATCCGAAACAAAAGCGAAACTTGAAGGCTGGGTAGAAAGAGGTTATGAAGAAGACAAAAACCAAATTCCGCTGGTTTCCACCTGTCTGCACATTTCCAAGGTAATGGAGCGTGCGGGCGAGTTTGACCTGATTCATAATAATTTCGATTATCTGCCTTTGACCTATCTTCCTTTTATAAAGACGCCAATGCTGACTACCATACACGGTTTTTCAGACCCGGACATACTTCGGGTTTATCACGACCACAAAGACAGCTATTATGCGTCCATCAGCGATTCCGACAGAGATGCCGGCCTGCCTTATCTTGCGACTGTTTATAACGGGATTGATCTGTCCAACCTTACCTTTAGTGAAACGCCGGGTGACAAGCTTGTCCATTACGGGCGGATACACAACGATAAAGGTACGCATCTGGCGATTGACGTGGCAAAAAGATGCGGCAGGGATTTAATAATAGCAGGCATAATTCAGGAGCAAAAGTACTTCGACGACCTCGTCAAGCCGCATATTAATAATTCTTCAATTCAATATATAGGCCCGGTTAATCCCACCCAGCGTGATGCGCTTCTTAAAGAGGCAAGTGCTGTTATCCACCTGAATCTTATACCCGAGCGGTTCGGTCTGGTGATGGCCGAATCAAATGCGGCCGGGGTGCCGGTTATCGCGATGGATTTGGGTTCATGCCGGGAGGTTATAGCGGACAAAGAAACGGGCTATTTGGTTAACAATGTTGAAGAGGCGGTGGAGGCCGTCGATAAAATCGATCAGATAGACCGCAGGAAATGCCGGCGTCGTGTGGAAGAGAACTTTACGATTGATTGTATGGCTGCCGGTTACGAAAAGGTTTATGAGGAAATCTTTCGGCGGGAAGAACAAAAGAAATAAAAGTTTGTAAGGATGTAATAAATGAAAAGTAAATTTGTTACTCGGTATAAGGACAATCCCATCCTGACAAAGGATGATATTCCCTATCAGGTCGAGACGGTTCATAATGCCGGCATTACGAAATTTGACGGCCGATATATAATGCTGTTTCGCTCACACCTCGATACCGGCAGGTGCATAATAGGCCTGGCCGAGAGCGAGGACGGTTTTCATTTTGAAGCGAGACCGGAGCCTTTTATGACGCCGAGTAAAGAGCCTGTTTTTTCTGAGTACGAGGAATTCGGCATAGAAGACCCGCGCATTACGTATCTTGAAGATGCGTATTATATAACGTACAGCGCATATTCGGCCCACGGGGTCCGTATAGGCCTGGCTAAGACAACGGATTTCAAGTTGGTTGAAAGAGTGGCTTTTATCACGCAGGCCGATTACCGAAATACCGTACTGTTTCCGGAAAAAATCGATGGCAGATATGTCAAACTCGACAGGCCTCATTCGGATATCAGTCCATGGTCGATATGGATTAGTTTTTCACCCGACCTGCGGCACTGGGGCGATTCGAGACTGGTAATGAAGCCCGTACCTTACCACTGGGACGAAACGAAAATTGGTCCCGGCGCTCCGCCGATTCGCACAGAACAGGGCTGGCTGAGTATCTATCACGGCGTTTTTCCAACGATGGACGGCCATGTATATCGGCTGGGTGCTGCTTTGCATAATCTCGACGACCCGGCTGAGATTCTTGGCGTCGGCGACCGCTGGATATTACAGCCCGAAGACCCGTGGGAAGTTACCGGCTATGTGCATAACGTGGTATTTACCTGCGGAGCTGTACCGGAAGACGATGGGACATTGAAACTCTACTGGGGCGGGGCGGATAAGGTAATGTGTGTCGGTACGGCGGTAATCGACGAGCTTGTAGAGCTTTGCCTGACAGATTCAAGAGCACCGATGTAATTGTTTCTGATAACAGTGTTTAGTTTTCTATTACTCTTTCGAACTCATACACACTGTTTCCAATCTCAGTGAACGTAAAGCCATCATCCCCGCTCCGGGGTGCATAGGATGATATCATTAAGATGATGTACAGGCCTTTTTGTCTATTGGCTGTGGCTTTCTGAACCACAACTATATTAGTTCCATGCCTGTAAACCTTGATTGGCTTGAGCCTTTCAATCTCGTCGGTCCAATATTGTTTTGAAATCTCGTCCGATGCCTCTTGTTCACCTGAATTGACCGCCTTGATATATCGAGCATGGGTTCGAAGCGCTGCTATAGCCAGATTGTCCGGGATAATGCCGTCATCTTCACTGCCCGGTTTCTTTTGACAACCAGGAATAACTAACAGGTAAACAAACATACAAACAGGAACGATTAGCGAACGAAATCTGAGCATCATGATATATCTCCTTATTTCGTTATATTAACTATGGGTTATATGGTTTTATTACTTGCTTTCCTATTGCTTGTTGTTCTTTTTGATTTTGAATACCCAAGCGTATTTGCCGGGCCATACTTGCGGGGGTGTGATATGGATACCATTGGCCGTATATTTCCATTTTATGGCGGAATCCGAACCAAGCAGTTTAACTGTAGTAACAGAGCCGGCTTTCCAATCCTTGGTTGATTGGATTACGAAGGACTTTGTGGGTTTCGCCAGCGCGATGGCGTACAATACGTTGCCTTTAGTTGTAAATCTCAGGTCCGGTGTATCCTGTTTGAAAGTGGTCCATGGCCGTGTGCCGTAGATTGCCTCGCCATTGACCTGGAGCCATTTTCCCATAGATAAGAGGCGCTGCTGCATACCCTCAGGAATTGTGCCGTCGCCTCTTGGTCCGATGTTCAGCAGGAGGTTGCCGTTCTTGCTGACAATATCGCAGAGCAAATGAATCAATTCGGTGGGCCTTTTGTATGCGTCCCGCTGCTCTTCGGCTTTCATGTATCCATAAGAGGTTCCAAGAGTGGCCGGATTTTCCCACTTGGGCCCAATGGTTTCCAGCTTAAGGTTGTCCTTTTCCAGACAGCCTGGTCCTTCGGGCCAATTCAGGTTTGCTCCTTTATTATTAAGATAAACTTCCTTCCCCCATCCTTCGGCGGCATTAAAGTAATCGGCAATCATATACATGAAAGCATTTCTGAACTTCTTGGTTTGCGGGTGGGGCGGGACCTTGTAGAAAATAGGAACATCATCAATCCACATGAAGTCCGGCCTGTATTTCTTCTCGATTTCCTTCCAGCGGGCAACGTAGCCCTCGATAAAGGCATCGCTGTATTCGAAGGGCCCGTAAAGCTCTGCCGCTTTCGGCATCCGCGCGATTTCCTCGATAATGTCGGGGTGGGGCGGGCTTTTTATGGCGTACTTTTCCAGGGCGAAAAAACCCGTGTGACGTTCTCTGTGATAGGATGGGGCGTACTTCATGCCTCTCTTGCGGACGGCTTTAGCCAGCTCACCGACAAGATCACGCTTTGGGCCGATTTTCGTTGCGCACCATTGAGTCAGGTCCGAATCCCACATCGCGTACCCGTCATGATGTTCCGCCGTCAATACCACATATCTGGCGCCTGCTTTATGAAATAATTCCGCCCACTTATCGGGGTCCCATTTTTTGGCCTTGAACAGGGGGATTATATCCTTATACCCAAACTCCGGCGGGTGTGCGCCGAAAGTTTCTTTCAGGTATTCGTAGTAGTGCTCAGGATTGCGATAAATTTCTTTTGGCGTATGCTCGGCGTAGCCTCTGCCGTTTTTGCGATAGCCCATGACGCTGTAAGGTCCCCAATGGATAAAGATTCCGAACTTGGCATCATCGAACCATTTTGGAACGGGATGGCTCTTTAGGGATGCCCAGTTGTAATCATATTTCTTAGCTGGTTTCATATCTTCGGCGCGAAGGGACGGCACACATATCGTCAGGCAGTGCAGGCAGAGAATCCAGTAAAGCATACGCCGATTACTTCTGCTTATTGAATAGTTCATCTTCATTGTTCTTTCGTTTTGTAATCCCCGCAGGGAAGCTATCTCCGTCTTTTGTCCATGAACAAAATAACTTTTTCGTACTTCTCCTTTGGCAGGGCATTTTTTAATATTTTTCGGATTTCGCGCATGGGGGTGCGCAGTGTCGTATGTGTTACGACAATGTGCTCGTTGTTCAGGTTTTTAAGCAGTGTTGTAAAATCATCGATGTGCATGTGCTTTCCTGCTGAAGCCCGGCCGGAATGCTCGTCTTCGTAGAACGTGCACTCAGCTATTAGAATCTTGCTTTCGGCGATATATTTTAACTGCGAAAAGTCAACATACTGTGTATCACCGAGGTAGCTGACGATTGGAATCTCCAGCGGATTATCTATCTCGATGCCCTGTTTTTTCAACTCGACGATTTGCGGGCCAGTCAGGCCGATGTACTCTTGTTTTAGCTTTTTTCGCTTTTCAATTACGCTGAAACCGACGGAGCCTTTGCTGTGTTTTGTCGGGAAGACCCTGGCGAATAGGTTCGGCTTTATCTGGTATTCGTCGCCCGGTTTTACCCCCACGAGTTTGACCGGTATTTTATTACCGTCCAGCCAGCCCCATGCTTTGATTATGTCTCTGATTGGCTGCAAGAGATTTTCGGGGGCCAGTATTGTCCCGGCCGGCATACCGCAAAATTTTCGATGCGAAAGATAATATGCTATACCTGCCGCGTGGTCCATGTGCCCGTGCGTAAGCAGAATGTTATTTATGGATATAATCTGGTCGGGGGCCTTGCCGATATCGAAGCAGACGTCTAACTGCGGCATCGCGACGACGGTTTCTTCGCCGGCGACCGAATAGCCGATGATTTCCAAATCATCTATTTCTATATGTGCTAAGTTATGGCTCGGCATTTATAGTTGATTACCCATTATTGATTTCGAATTAAGAACTTCTTCTTTTTCATTTTTGCTCTTTTGTTTCATAGTAGAAACAAGCGGTGGTTATGTCAATTTGTTTTTGACATAGCTGCCGATACGTGTACACTGGGTTATTAATAAGCACCAATAAAATCACAAATGAACAACACATTTAGAATTTTAAGAAGTGAGGATTCTGGAGCATGAAGGCAGCAATAATAAAAACATTCACAGCGTTTCTTGCCTGTCTGGTTATTTTAGCTTTTACCAACTGTATCCGGGCACAAGAGATAATCCCCCAGCTTGATCGGGATAAACTTCCCGGCAGACAGGTAA
>CAZWME010000252.1:0-3986 GCA_964634515.1 uncultured Pirellulales bacterium
CAGATAAAATAAAAAAAACTCCGAAATAGCCGATGATCATTGATTTCGCTTCGTTCCTCGCCATTTCACTGTTCTCTAATGTCAAATTTAAACCGGAAAAACAATTTGTATAAGCACTAATCTACTTATTGTAAGTGTAGAGAGTAATGTTGCCTGCCATTATGATCCGGTTAAAACCGTTATCATAGACGGCAGTTTCGGTAAAACCCTTATCTATCTTTTACATAGGTTACTCTTGCGATTCCCACTGGAGTATGGGATAGTCGTCCATAGTCCATGTGTGGCTGAAATCCCACCCTGCATTCCGGAATACGTCCTCATCCCGCATCTGCTCCGTGGTCAGGCCCGTCCCGAGTTCCAGCGGATCCGAACCGGTACCGGCAGCTACTCCAGACAACTCTGCATCCCAGAAGCAGGCTGTTGTCCTGGGAGCCCAGTCTGGTATTCTTGTATCTCCAAAGAGCCCACCAATAGCCGAGTCACTGCCCTCTGCTTGAAGGGGAATGATTTCGCAGGCTGCATAGCAGTTGATAATTTGATTGTGACGAGCCTCTCCGACCAGGCCTCCTACGATGGAACCGGCAATTGATCCCTTAGCGTAACAGTTCACGATGACAGGGCCGGAATGCCGAGTGGCACGCCCAGCTAATCCACCAGCAGTTTCCTCGGCGGTTATTTCACAATTTGCCGAAGACCACCAAATCACAGTGCTGCCAGAATCACCAATCAAGCCGCCAACATCGTCGCTGCCGATAACAGTGCAAATCGTCCGGCATTCGATAATATGACCTTCACCGCCTCTACCTACGAGCCCTCCAACGTTCTGTTGGCCGCTGACCTCGGCAATGACATCACAGCGCATCAGAGTGCCCCCGGGCCACCGCCGACCATTCCACCGACATTTTCATCGCCGGAGACCTGCACTTGAGCTTCACATTCCACCAGACTGCCATCCCAATTGGAACCGGCCAGCCCACCGACGTCCATAATTCCTGATACCTGTCCGGTCACCGAGCAGCGTAGAATCGTCCCGCTCCTTTCATTCAACCCCGCTATCGCTCCGCAGGGCGATCCGCTAACGACTACGTCGGTAAGACGCAGGTCCTTGACCAGACCGGAGAGCTTGCCGAATAAACCGGCGTCGTATCCATACTTTCCCTCGATGTGTAGATTGGCAATCGTATGGCCCTGGCCATCCAGGGTTCCGTCGAATGGTGAACCACCATGCCCGCCAACACCGTCGGAATCGTCCTGTGCGATCAGGGCATCTGTGAATACACGTCCACCCGGTAAGTTGGGATCCATGTCGATATCCTCAATCAGGATGTAGTACTTATCCAGTAAATCTCGATCTGAACCAATCGAGATTAGGTCCTCGGCCGTAGCAATCTGATATGGATTGTTGGGCTCGCCCGTGCCGCCGGCAAATCCGTACACATGGTTTGCTGGAAAGCACCCCAGCATCAAAATACCCATCAGAACAGTTACGCAGACTTTTTTCCTTTTTGTTAACATGGTTTTTACCTCCTAATATTTTTTACTCATTCCGCCACCTATATCGGGCCTGCTTGTCTCGCCAATCAGCAAATCGTTGTTACGATAGCCCAGATATGAGCCGCTTTACCGATACAAGAGTTCATTAGCTCTTCATTTTGGTACGTTCTGTTAATGCGTTGTTTTGTAACGTCTCGCTGCTAATATAATTATATACACACAAAGGCCGCTCAATCAAGGCAAAAATAAACGCGATACTAAAAATGTCGTTTATTATTTCATATTTTTACGCTGATCAAGCGTTAACAAATTTCTATCTCACATAATATTATGCCGCCTATTATTAAAGATGTACAAATTGACTTTTTGTTACATAAAAAAACTCAAATAAAATAAAAAAAACTCCGAAATAGCCGATGACCGTTGATTTCGCTTCGTTCCTCCCTATTTCACTATATCTCTAATGTCGAATTTTAGTTGCCAAATCCGTTTCGGCGTTGAAAAAGGCTGCAATTCGACGAAAATTTTGTTATTATAATTGAGTTCGCAGATTTCATTTCATAGCTGAACATTTGATATTGGAAATTTTATGGAAAGGGATAAAATGAGGAAAATACATAACAGATTCAAGGATAATCATCAGGCTCACGGCACAGGCACATCGGTAACACGTCGTAACATGCTCATAAGTGCAGCCGGGCTTGTTGGTGCATACTCGACGCTGACAGTCTTGCCGAAGTCCGTACGCGGCCAGACCGGACGAGTGGTCAAAAAGGGACGTATCAAACAGGCTATATGCCGCGGCTGCCTGCGAGGGGCCCGGATGGACATCGAACAGATGGCGGCTCTGGCATCGAAAATGGGCCTGGTCGGTATAGATTTTGTCGGCAAAAATGACTGGCCGACGCTGAAAAAACACGGCCTGGTGGCAACGATAGTAAGAGGCGCCGGAAGCATCAGAAAAGGCCTCAATGATAAATCCATGCACGCTAAGTTCCTTGATGATTTTCGCACAAACATCAGGGACGCTGCCGAATACAAATGGCGCAACGTTATCGCTATGGCCGGCGACCGCAAGGGAATCAGTGATGAGCAGGGCATGGACAACTGCTATATCATCCTCAAAGAAGCCGTCAAGATTGCCGAGGATTACGGCGTAAATATCTGTATGGAACTGCTCAACAGCAAGGTCAACCACCCCGGCTATATGTGCGACAAATCCGCGTGGGGTTTCGAGCTGTGCAAACGTGTAAATTCGCCACGATTCAAAATGCTCTACGACATTTACCACATGCAGATTATGGAAGGTGACCTGATTGCCACAATACGTAAGAACATCAAATATATTGGGCATATACATACCGCCGGTGTCCCGGGCCGTCACGAGCTTGATGATGACCAGGAAATTTACTACCCCGCAGTTATGAGAGCGATTGCCGAAACTGACTATGACGGGTACGTTGCCCATGAATATACTCCCAACCCGTGACCCGATAAAGTCCCTGATTCAGGCCGTCCAGACCTGTGACGTGTAAGCGCTGGTTCTCAGCAAATATTTGCGTAAAAATGAGTCACCGGCAGGAATGTCCCGGGGATATCCTATAACCAAAGGATTTTACTTGACAGAGAGATAGATAATTTGGTATAGATAGTATTAATGAAGTCTTTACCTGCATAATTGAGCATGTGTGATTTCGAGCTTATCCGGCAGGCATAATTTCTGTAGTTTTTCATAGAGGAGGAGTTGCTGCATATTATACACAGCACAGAATTGAAACAGGAACTTTGTGCTGTAGTGAAGATATTTTACTTTTCAATTAACATTCTACATTTAGTTTTTGAAGGAGGACTATGATGTGTAGGAAATTGTTGTCTCTAACTTTCCTGGTTTTAGTGCTGGGACTGGCTGGTTATACCTGGGCCGGCCAGGAGCCCGTGGCACACTATGAGTTCGAGGGCACTAACGACTTCAGCAACACCGGCACAAAAGACGCTATTACAGGCGAGCCAAAGGGTGACGCACAAATCGTCTGGGACGATGAGAGAGGTTCACACGTCCTGAGTCTGGATGGCGATGGGGACTATGTGTACTGCGAAAGGAGCTGGTCGGGCATAGTCGAGACTGAAATGACGGTCATGGCCTGGATAAAGACGAGTTCTATGGGCTCATCCGATAGTATCGTTGCCCTCGGGTACGCATGGAGGTTGCGCAGTGGCTCAGGCGGAAACGCCGCGTTTCAAGTTATGAACACCGATCCGGTATCCGCAGCCACCGGAACTTTGCCCGTGGACGATGGCACGTGGCATCATGTGGCCGGGGCGTATGACGGGACAGAGTACAAACTCTATATCGACGGCAGAACGAATGTCTCGGTCGCTTCTTCGGGAATCTTAAAGGGTAATGCTACCGCTTATTACGGAACCATCGGCGCGCACTACAAGAGGAGCGATGGCGCCCCAAAAAACTTTTTCGACGGCTTGATTGATGATGT
>CAZWME010000252.1:3996-6923 GCA_964634515.1 uncultured Pirellulales bacterium
AATTACTGCAATTGAAGGGCAGGAGGCGGCTGAGCCGAGTCCTGTCGATGGACAGCAGTTGGATGTAGTACAGGGCGTGATTCTTAGCTGGGTACCGGGAGCGTCTGCCGAGAAACATGATGTGTACTTCGGAGACAATTTTGACGACGTAAGCGAGGCCGGTACAACAATTGACCCTAATAATGTTTATATGTCTCGCCAGGACCCTAACCAGTATGCTGTCGGAACAATCCTTGACTTTGGAAAAACTTACTACTGGCGAATCGATGAAGTTGCAGCCGGCGGTACTACGATACACAAAGGCTACACCTGGCAATTTACCGCAGAGCCTCTTGGCTATCCAATCCCGGCTTCAGTTGTAACAGCAACGGCAGACAGCAGTGACACGGGGAAAGGACCTGAAAATACAACAAACGGCTCAGGGCTCGATGGCGATTTGCATTCCAAGGAAACAATGGACATGTGGCTCAGCGCCGGCGGAGCACCTCAGCCGTGCTGGATCCGGTACGAGTTCGACAAGCTATATAAACTGCATGAGATGCGGGTATGGAATTATAACGGTGAGTCTATTCTTGCCGGCTTCGGTATCAAGAATGCTGCCATTGAATATTCGACTGATGGTATCGTTTACACGGTATTGGGAGCTACTCATGAATTTGCCCAGGCCACCGGCGCCGATGGCTATGCACACAATACTGTTATTGATTTTGGCGGAGCGGTGGCAAAGTATGTCAGAATCACCGCAAACAGCAACTGGGGAGGCTCCCTGTATGGCCAATACGGCCTGAGTGAGATTAGGTTCTATTACATACCAGTCCGGGCAAGAGAGCCAAAGCCGGCCGATGACACGACAGTGGCCCCGAATGTGGTGCTTAGCTGGAGAGCGGGACGACAAGCTGCCGCACACGATGTGCACATCAGCAGCAGCATAGATTCCGTATTGGATGGTACTGCTTATGTTGGCTCAGTGACTGAAGCTAACTATGATGCCGGGGCGCTTGATTTGAGCGAAACTTTATACTGGCGGATCGATGAGGTCAATGAAGCCCAAACCCCCAGGATGTTGGAAGGTGAACTCTGGAGCTTTTCGACACCCGATTATCTTATTGTGGATGATTTCGAACTCTACAATGACCTCAACACAGACGACCCACTGAGCAACAGAATATTTTATACGTGGTTGGATGGACTCGACAACTCGGCAATAAACGGATCTATCGTTGGTTATGACAAAGCTCCTTTTGCCGAACAAACGATTGTTCATGGCGGCAATCAGTCGATGCCGCTGTTTTACGACAACAACTTCAAGCATTCACAAGCCGAGCGAACACTGAGCCCCTCGCAGGATTGGACAAAGAATGGTGTTAAAGCATTGTTACTTAGCTTCTATGGCGCCCCTGACAATGCTGTAGAGCAGATGTATATGAAGCTAAATGGTTCTAAGGTGGTATATGATGGCGACCCGGCTTCTATAAAGCAGGCATCCTGGCATGATTGGAGTATCGATCTTACATCGTTTGGCGTGGACCTGAATAATGTTAGGACGCTTGCCCTTGGTTTTGGTGACGAGGCGAATCCGGCAGCCAGCGGCTCAGGCGTGGTGTACTTTGACGACATTAGACTCTATCGGTTGGTACCTGAGCCTTCCGTGGAGATATGGTTTGAAGCGGAAGCTGCGGACAGTATTACAGCGCCCATGAAGATTTATGATAGTCAGTTTGCATCGGGTGGTCAGTACATCGGAACTGATGAAGACACTGCCGACGAAACTGAAGACCCGCCCGTTTACGGTGTCGCATCCTATAATTTCACTGTTCCGGAGGGAACCTACAAAATCCTGCTTAACGTGATTGTCATTGGAGGCGCTGACTCATTCTGGGTCCGCGTCCCGGATGCTGCTTACGAGCCGGGTACCCATAGCAGCGGCTGGGTCAAGTTTAATGTGATAGACAAGGGAGATAATTGGCACTGGGATGAGGTTCACAGCAACAATCACGACAACGAGGTAGTTAAATTCACGTTGTCGGCCGGGGAGCACACACTGGAGATTGCGCGTCGTGATGCTACTACACTTCTCGATGCTATTCTGATTACCGATGAGCTGGACCTCGACCAGAGGTCGTTGCCGCATGTGGTTCCTCAGACGCCTGCCGGGCCTTAAAGAGACTGGATTACAGGGATAATACTGTCTCGCCTGGTCCATGGATTCGTTAACAAAGTAAGATTTGGACCATGACCTATACCGAATAACTCGGTATAGGTCATGCTTTTTAAAGCAATAGAGCAGCGAAATATTGTCAGGCCGGACTGAACTGCTTCTCTAAAACTGGCGTAGTTAATAAAAACCAACAGCCGAAAGAAAATACAATATATCACCTGAGACTGTAAGTTATGGCTTATCGTAGAATCAAAGGTTTCATTGGCTTGGTGTACGAGCCTGAACCTGACCGGCAAGACAGCAAGCATAAATGCAAAGATTGCTTTTGTTGCCAGTGGTGCAGTGATAACAGGTGTGAGCTGTGTTTGAAAAATAAAAGATGCAGGAAAAAGAAGAAATAACTGCTGATTATCTGCATAGAATATATTTACTATCTGGAAAAAGCGGCCTTACACTTCAAAAAAGAGGGTATTTTTACTTGGATTACACCTGCAAATATGTTATATAAAATATTAAAGGTTGGGTATTTGGTGTTGGGTGGGTTGTCCAATCAATTCAAATTACCTGTGAATGATTGTTGGAAGTCGAAAGTTTATTCCACCAACTATGCATGCAGATTTTTGGAAGGAGTTGTTAATGCACAGGAAAAAAGCTTTTACGTTAATCGAGCTTCTTGTTGTCATAGCAATAATCGCGCTTCTCCTGGCAATACTGATGCCCGCCCTGCGGAGGGTAAGGGAACAGGCACGGGAACAGGCCTGCAAGTCAC
>CAZWME010000253.1:0-6922 GCA_964634515.1 uncultured Pirellulales bacterium
CGGATTGCGGAGAACACCATTCAGGAGCGATCGTTTGCCTATCTAGCTGCATCGCTGGCTCTACTGGCGGTTCTACAATCCTGTATTGGGCTCTATGGTCTGATGGCCCACAACATCACACACCGTACCAGTGAAATGGGTATACGCATGGCACTCGGTGCCACGCCCCGGAACATCGCCTGGCCGATCCTACGCAGCGCCCTGTGTATGGTGGGGATCGGCGTCGTGATAGGCATGCCCCTGGTATTTGTCGTTGTCAGGCTCGTGCGCAGTTATCTCTTTGGTATTCAGCCTTATGATCCGGTTACGGTAATTGGTGCAGTGGTTCTGCTGTTGGGTGTGGCCTTGTTAGCCGCCTGGGGTCCGGCCCGCCGAGCGGCGAAGATAGATCCCATGGAGGCGCTGAGATATGAATAAACAGAACACAGGAATCATAATTAAATCGAAACAAGATATTATTACAAGGCCTGAAGAACTGTGGCTAATTCAATTTTTTGGAGAATAACATGATCAAAACAAACGAAATACTGATTCACGTGGAGGACCTTCATAAGGTTTTTATCACGGAGGAAGTGGAGACCCATGCACTTTCAGGTGTTCACCTTGAGGTTCGCAAAGGTGAATACATCGCCATTGCCGGACCATCGGGCTGTGGTAAGTCTACGTTGCTGTCAATTTTAGGGCTCCTGGATTCACCCACAGAAGGCAATTACCAGCTTAATGGTTCTCCTGTGGCCGAATTATCCGCTTCGCAAAGGGCGCGTATCCGTAACCGGGAAGTGGGGTTTATATTTCAGAGCTTTAATCTTATTGGGGATCTGACAGTTTATGAGAATGTGGAATTGCCGCTGACTTATCAGAAGATGCCCAAAACCAAACGCAAAGAGCGGGTGCAGGCTGCTCTGGAAAAGGTCTCGATGGCACATCGTATGAAACACTACCCGGCCCAACTGTCCGGTGGCCAGCAGCAACGCGTAGCCGTGGCACGGGCCATTGTTACTGAGCCGTCTATCCTGCTTGCTGATGAGCCTACCGGTAATCTGGATTCGGCCAACGGTGACATTGTTATGGAAATGCTGGCCCATCTTCACAATGCCGGTTCTACAATTTGCATGGTCACTCATGATCCTCGCTATGCCACGTATGCACAGCGTACTATCCATCTGTTTGATGGACGCATCGTGGAAGATGTGACTGTTGAGGGAGTTATATGATTGAAACAGTCTTTCAGGATGTCCGATGGAGGCGCTGAGATACGAATGATTAAAACATTACACAGAATGTATAAAAACAGAATGAGGAAACAAAATTATGATTAAACTTAAAGATATTCAAAAGCGTTACAATACCAAAGCGGGATTTGTGTACGTCTTGCAGCAGATCAACTTGACCATCGAAGAAGGGGAGTTCGTCACCATCATGGGCCCATCGGGTGCGGGCAAGACTACGTTGCTGAATATCATCGGCATGCTCGACCATGTCTGGGAGGGTGAATATTATCTTGATGAGCATGCCGTGCATACGCTTAAATCCAAGCAGCTCATGGCTCTTAATCGGCAATACGTGGGTTTTGTGTTTCAAAACTTCAATCTGCTTGACAGTCTCACCGTGTATGAAAATCTGGAGGCTCCGCTATCTTACCGTAACGTTAAGGGTTCCGAACGAGCCAGTATCGTTTGTGATACGCTGGATCGCTTCGGCATTGTGGGCAAAAAGGACCTGTACCCCAGCCAGCTCTCCGGCGGCCAGCAGCAGCTCGTGGGTGTGGCCCGGGCCGTGGTGGCCAGCCCCAAGCTGATCCTCGCGGACGAGCCCACGGGCAACCTGCATTCGAGCCAGGGCAAGAGCGTCATGGACCTGCTCAAGAAGCTCAACCGTGAAGGCACCACGATCATTCAGGTGACACACAATGAAAGCTATGCGGCTTATAGCAAGCGAATCATCAAACTGAAAGACGGCTGGCAGGACGGAGAAATAACGCCGAATCAATTGGCGGGAAAGGTGTAATAGAACATGGGAACACTTTGGCAAGATATCAAATTTGCTTTTCGCATGTTGTGGAAAAGTCCTGGTTTTACAACGGTGGCCGTGCTGACACTGGCACTCGGCATCGGGGCCAACACGGCAATCTTCAGCGTGATCAATGCCGTATTGCTCCGTCCGTTACCGTATGACCAGCCGGATCAACTTGTGCAACTCTGGGGTGATCCCTCGGCAGATGGACACGGACGCAACTCGGTGGCGGGTGCCGAGTTTGTGGACTGGAAAGAGCAGAGTGAGGTGATGGACGGCATGTCGGCCGTGCGACGAGTTCACCTGAATCTTACCGGCCAAGGTCAAGCAGAGCGACTTAATGTTTTGCAGGTCTCTGCCAGTTACCTTGATATTCTCTGTGTACGCCCACTGTTGGGCCGGAGTTTTATGCCTGATGAAGATCAGCCGGGTCAGGCCAATGTGGTCCTGTTGACGTATCGGTTTTGGCAGCGGTACTTTGGTGGCGAAACAAGCCTTGTGGGTCGTTCGATTCAATTGGGTGACCACAGTTACGCGGTGATTGGCGTTTTACCGCCTAAACCAAAACTGCCACGCAAATGCGATGTGTTGGTGCCGTTTGTATTCGGAAGCGAGTCATGGCATCATTCGCGGCGTGACAATCGCCTTAGCATCATCGCTCGGCTCAAGGAAGGGGTGACTGTAGAGCAGGCACGCGTGCATATGAATACGCTTAAACAACGTACTAAATCCATATATCCTGATTACAAACAGGCCTGGGGCATTTCAGTAGTGCCTTTGCATGAAGAGGTCACAGGACACATACGTCCCCAACTCTGGATTTTGTTCAGTGCAGTTGTATTTGTCTTACTGATCGTCTGTGCTAATGTGGCCAGCCTGCACCTCGCCAAGACCGCAGTTCGGCGTAAGGAAATAGCCCTGCGCATGGCACTGGGTGCACGTCGATGGCGTATTGTTCGACAACTATTGACTGAGAGTACCCTACTGTCTCTGATCGGAGGTACATTAGGATTACTATTAGCCTTCTGGGGCGTGAACCTGTTCAAGCAGGATTATAACACGGGCCTGCCATGGATGCTTGAGATGGGGATGAATGGACGTGTCCTTGGTTTCGCACTGTTGGCGTCCCTGGTAACGGGCCTCTTGTTCGGTGTAGCTCCGGCCTGGCAATTAGCCCGACCTAACCTGAACGAGATGTTCAAAGGAGGGACCCGTTCCTCTCAGGCCCGGTCGAACGCCATTCGTGGAGGACTGATTGTAGTGGAAATTTCCCTGGCGTTGATCCTCCTCATGGGCACCGGCCTGCTGTTAAAGACCCTGTTGCAGTTGCAGTCCGTGCCCACAGGATTCAATCCTGAAGGTGTGTTAGCCATGGATATCTCTCTCAATGACCAGAGCAATCCCCAGGGACCGCAGCGCACCGCTTTCCTCAAACAGATCGTACAACGCATCGAATCCTTGCCCGGCGTAGAGACCGCTGGATCCGCAACCACCCTGCCCATGAGTGGTGCCACCGACAACTCCGTCCGTGCTGAAAGCAAGCCCGACCAGGATGAATTCTATATCAATACCGATTACGATTTCATCTCGGGCCACTACTACCCAGCCATGGGCATCCAATTGTTGCAAGGTCGCGTGTTCAATGAAGGTGACAATGTAGCCCAAGCCCCGCGTGTGGCCATCATAAACAAAGCACTTGCCAGTCAGGTCTTTCCCCAGGAGGAACCGCTGGGGCAGCGAGTGCGTTTTCTGGGTCAGTCATGGGAAATCGTAGGGATCGTCGCGGATGTACGCCATCGGGGTCTTGATCGCAACAGGATGGAGCGTATTTATATGCCACAGGCCTTTAGTTTCTTTTCGTGCAGCTTAGTGGTGCGCACACGTGTTGAACCACTCACCCTGGCCAAGTCCATTCGTAGTGAAATTTTCGCTCTCGATCCAGAGCAACCCATTTCCAATATCCGTACCCTGGAAAGAGTCGTGGCCAATTCTATTGCGGATCGCCGCCTCATGTTTATACTCCTGAGCCTCTTTGCCGGCACGGCCTTATTGTTGGCCGCCATTGGTCTCTACGGTGTCATGGCCTACTCGGTCAGTCAACGCACCCAAGAGATCGGTATTCGCATGGCCTTAGGCGCACCGCGAAGTGAAGTGCTCAATCTGGTCATACGCCAGGGCATAAAGCTCATTACCAAGGGTGTGATCGTTGGCCTTCTGGGAGCATTGGCCCTGACGCGTGTCTTGTCACACCTGCTGTTTGGAGTCACTCCCACCGATCCTGTCACCTTCGCAGGGGTGGTCATCCTTTTAATGGCAGTGACCTTGCTCGCCTGCTGGCTGCCCGCCCGCCGGGTGGTAAGAACCGATCCCATGAAAGCGTTGCGCTACGAGTGAAACTCGTAGCGATTGATTATTTACTATTGATGATTGAGAGTTTGATATGAGTTCTTTAATTAACGACCTCAAATATGCATTTCGTATACTGTGCAAGAAACCCGGTTTTACCGCCGTTGCGGTGATATCTTTAGCCCTCGGTATCGGGGCCAGTACTGCTATTTTTTCGCTTGTTAACGCCATCATGCTGCGCTCGCTGCCCGTACCCAATCCGCACGAGCTACGCGTGTTGCATTGGTCCGGAACCGAGCCCCAGGTCGGAAACTACCACGGGAGTATAAACAGTACTGATGGAAAGCGTACGATCGGCAACGCCGTACCGTATCCACTCCTTTTGAGCTTGCGTCAGGACTGCAACGATATGGCAGACATCTTCGGATACAAGCCTCTGTATAACATTACCGCACGTGCGCGGCGTGAAGCGTTCATTACCAAGGGCGCCATCGTGTCAGACAACTTTTTCTCCGCTGTAGGTGTCAAGCCCCTGTTCGGCCGTCTGCTATCGAGCGAAGATAACGAGGCCGGTGCTGCGCCGGTCACTATAATCAGTTATTTGTGGTGGGAACAGCATTTTGACCACGAACCTGGTGTAATCGGCCAGTCGATCCTGTACAACGGTCACGACTTCACCGTTGTTGGGGTACTGCCGCGCGAGTTTGCGGGCGTGCGGCCGGCGGTTGAAACGGCGTTCTATGTTCCCATGTCGGCCCAGCCCCAATTGGAGCCGGGCTTGCCTCTGACGTCGGACGATGCCTGGTGGGTGCAACTTATGGCGAGAATTAAATCGAGCGCAAATGATGCTCAATTTCAGGCGGCTATCAACGTGGTATTTGCCCGCGAGACCGAAACAATCATGGGAGACCCCCAAGTCGTGGTGGAAGATGGACGGAGCGGTCCGGGCTACGAGCGTAAATACTACCGCAAACCACTTCTGTTGCTTTTGGGCATTGTCGGCGTCGTCTTGCTCGTGGCGTGCGCGAATCTTGCCGGGCTGTCGCTGGCACGCAGTGCAGCGCGGCAGAATGAATTCGCGGTGCGTGCAGCCGTCGGCGCCGGTCGTTGGCGTCTCATTCGGCAATCGCTGACTGAGAGCGTGCTAGTCGCACTGTTCGGCGCTGGACTCGGCGTTCTGTTAGCTCTCTGGGGCAAGACTACGATTTTTCAACTTCTCGCCGGCTCATCGCGGGGATTACATTGCGACACGTCGCTCGATCTTACGGTATTGGGCTTCACTCTGGCGACGGCGCTTGTCACGGCACTATTGTCTGGCCTGCTGCCGGCCCTGCGTATGTCCCGTGTGGATTCATTCACTAAACTGAAAGAACGCGTCGCCCTCGGAACGCCGCACCTGCGTTTGGGCAGGCTCCTCGTGTCTGCCCAGATCGTCCTGTCCATGCTGCTGCTGGCCGGGGCCGGTCTCTATACCCGCACGCTCGTCAATCTCGTAAGTGTCGATCCTGGCTTCGCTACGGAAAACCTTTTGCTGTTCCAGGTCAATGCCAGCAACGCGGGCTATCAGGGCGCACGAACCGTAGCGCTCTATGACGACATCCAACGCTCGCTGGCCGCGATACCGGGCGTGCGCTCGGCAGCGCTGACTCGGTTCGCGCTGCTCTCAGGCATGATGTCGGGCGGCGGCGGCTTCACCCTTCCTGGCCATTCCTTTGAAGGGCAGCTCAAGCCGCAGGCCCACCGGCTGACGGTGAGCGAAACCTTCTTCACGACAATGGATATTCCATTGCGACAGGGACGCGTACTGCGCGTGGGCGATACCGAGGACGCAACAAAGGTGGTCGTGGTAAACGAAACGTTCGCCCGCAAATATCTGCCCGGCGAAGATCCCATCGGCCAGACGTTGCGCACCGGCGAATGGAGTGGAAACGGCGTGGACTGGCAGATCGTGGGCGTCTGCGCCGACGCCAAATACAGTGACATCAAGAGCGAAGCACCGCCCACGATGTACTTCTCGTTCCGGCAGGACTTCAGCACCTCCACCTTTTTTGCAGTGCGCACCTTGCTGTCGCCTCTGGCGGTGGTCACGGCGGCCCGGAAGGCGGTAGCCGCGATTGATTCCAACGTCCCGCTGTCCAATATTAGCACACAGGAGCAGGTACGCGACATGAAAATTAGCCAGGAACGCCTATTCGCCTTTCTTTGTGGTGCCCTGGCGGTGCTGGCCCTGCTGCTGTCATGCATCGGCCTCTATGGATTGATGGCCTACAATGTTGCGCGGCGCACGAACGAGATCGGCGTACGCATGGCATTAGGCGCAACCGGCCGCCGCATCGCCTGCCCGATCCTGATAGAAGCCCTGGTTATGTCGGGAAGTGGCGTGCTTGTCGGCGGATTCATTGCACTGGCAGTGACCCGTTTTATCCGAGGCCATCTATACGGTGTTGAACCGAATGATCTTGTTACTATGGTAATCTCGACAATCCTGTTGCTATCAGTAGCAGTCTTGGCCGCGTGGGTGCCGGCCCGCAGGGCGGCAAAGGTCGATCCGATGGAAGCGTTG
>CAZWME010000254.1:0-6880 GCA_964634515.1 uncultured Pirellulales bacterium
TGGTGTTTGGGTTGACGAAGATTGTATTGTTAACTGGGGCGATGGAATTCTTGACAAGGATCCGATATTTGTCGAAGGTCCGCATGGTAATTACTATCTAAGCCAGATCAGTTCAGGTCAGTGGCAGAATAGTCCTTATATTGATGCCGGCAGTGATTATGCAAGCTATGTTGGTTTCCTGGGACACACAACCAGAACCGATGAAATATCTGATGCGGGTCGTGTTGACATAGGCTACCATCATCCGGGAGCGGAACCATGCAGATTGTGTGACCTTATACTGGATGGTGTGATTAACTTCCGTGATTTTGCCGTACTTGCCGACAGATGGCTTGAGGATAGTTGTTCACAAGGCAATAACTGGTGCAATGGAGCAGACCTGACATCAGATATGATTGTTGATATGAGGGATATAGCTTTCCTGGCAGACTGCTGGCTCGTCGAAGATACGGTCGCTCCTATACCCAACCCGGGCAGATGGGAAACTGAGCCGTATTTAAGCTCTTTGGGCTCGATCACCATGACCGCTGAGACAGCTACCGACGCCTGGGGCTGGAATGTTGAATATTACTTCGAAAGTATCAGCGAAGGCGGGCATGACAGTGGTTGGCAGAGTATCCCGACATATACTGACGGAGGCCTTACTCCGGGAGTAGAATATGGCTATAGAGTAAAGGCGCAGGATGCACTGGGTAACGAAACAAAGTGGTCTGAAGTCCGCTATGCAGGTTTAGACAGCACACCTCCGGCACCCGCACCTTACATCGAAGACGTCAATGCTGTTTCAGAGACTTCGGTTTCAATGACATCGTCGGTTGCCATTGATGATAGTGGTGTGGAGTATTATTTCGAGAGCACATCTGATGGTGGGCACGATAGCGGCTGGCAGGATGATCCGAATTATACAGATGTTGGTCTTGACCCCAATACAGAATATTCTTACAGGGTCAAAGCCAGAGATAAATCCGTTTATCAGAACGAAACCGGTTGGTCAGAAACGGTTATTGTTAGAACTTTAGTTTCTGCGGATCTAATTGCTCCGGTGCCGGATCCAATGACGTGGGACCCGACTCAGGACCCGAATGGCTTCGACGGGACACCCCGAGAGATTTTGATTGATCCCAACGAACTATACGGTTTCGGGGCCACGATGACAGCTTCTGTGGCCACTGATGCCGGTGGGGGCCCTGTGGAGTATTTCTTCGAATGCACGACTAACTCGGGCTTTAGCAGCGGCTGGCAAGCAGACCCATTCTATACCGTCCTGTTGGGAAGAAGCGGACAAGGCCACCGTTTCCGAGTCAAGGCACGCGATCAGTTCTACAATGAGACGGCCTGGTCGGTTGAGTGGAGGGCCGATCCCCCGTAATAGAAGCTGATACACCTTAGAATAATGTATGAAAAAAATCCGCTCACTGACTTATCAGCGAACGGATTTTTCATTTACTTTTAAAAAACCTGTTTACCAGGTTGATACTCTCATTTGTCCTTTAACATTTGGTAGCCGTAGTGTGCGAACAAGTGGTCAAGTATCACTATTGCTGTGTAATTTTCAGCAACCGGCCATATTCGGCCTACAATCGTGGCATCGCGCCGGGTAATAGCAGCCAGATCCTTGTTTTCCAGTGTATATTTGTCAATTGTCTTCTGGGGCTTATCAATAGTGGGTGTAGGCTTAACCGCAAGTTTAACCACAATTGGCTGGCCTGTAGAAAGGCCGCCTGTAATGCCGCCGGCGTTGTTTGATTCAAATATAACCTTGCCGTTTTCAGAGCGCATCTGGTCGTTATTCTGATAACCTGTCATATCTTTGACGGCAAAGCCGGCTCCAACCTCTACGCCTTTGACGGCACCGATGCCGAGCATTCTGCCCATCTCGGCGTCGAGTTTATAAAAAACCGGTTCTCCGAGACCTGCCGGAACACCGGTTATGACCACTTCGACTACGCCGCCTGCTGAATCACCTGTGGCTGCGATGCGGTTACAGGCATCCACCATTGCCTGAGCGGCATCTGTATCAGGGCAGTTTACTATCGGATGCACGTTGTATTTGTCACGAACGGCGGAGTCGGACATCTTCGGGGCCTTTTCGCGAATAGCATCGATTTCCTGTTCAATCTCGGCTAATATTCTGGTTTTTTCCAGAAATCTCATATCCATATTTATGCGACCTTTGGCATAAACTTCCTGATAAAACGGGTCGAGGTCATGCCGCATCTTTTTGTAATTATTGGTGTAATGAAAGGCCTTGTCGGCGGGAACTTCGGGGCATCGGACGCCGGCTATTTCCCTTACATAGGAAAACACTTCGATACCGCATTTCTTCAGGACTTTTTTGGCGACGTATCCGGCGGCCACGATGGTCGAGGTGTAACGTCCGCTGAAAATACCGGCGCCGATGGCATCGTCGTCCGGGCCGTACTTTTTGAAAGAAGCATAGGATGCATGACCCGGGCGAGGTGTGCGATTCGTGTCCTGGTATTGCTTGATGTGAATGAAATGGCGATCCAGGTTGGGAATAAGAATTGCCAAAGGTGTACCATTGGTGTGATTTTTATTTCCGGCATCCTGTACAGTGTCTGCTACATTTATGCCGGAATAAATGATCGGAAGGTCCGGCTCTTTTCGCGGACTGCTCAATTCGTCGGCGCCCGGCTTTCTAAGAAGCAGGTCGCCATATATTTCCTGTTCGGTTAGTAACATGCCGGTTGGTACACCGTGCAAAACGGAACTCAGGCCTTCCTGATAAGAACCTCCGGCCACTGTTACCTGAAACATTCGTCCAATGTGACAACCAATCATTTTTACTTATTCTCCTGACATTAATCGTTCATAGTTTGTATTTTGGTATTTATCCGGGTTAAGGTGCACTACTGACAGTTTAGCACTTCCATATTTGCACCGATACCCTTCATCAATTCCACGTAACCAGGAAACGTAACACTGATTGCCTCGGCGGTATCTATGGTGCATTGAGCATCCAGGTTCATGCCCGCCAGGGACAATGCCATTACGATTCGATGGTCAGCCCAGCCGTGTAGTTCAGCGGGTTTGGGCTTACCGGGGCATATTATAAGGCCATCCGGTAATTCTTCAACATCTATGTCCATTTTTTTCAACTCTTCGGCCATGCATTTGATTCGGTCGGTTTCTTTGC
This sequence comes from uncultured Pirellulales bacterium, assembly GCA_964634515.1. Classification (GTDB taxonomy): domain Bacteria; phylum Planctomycetota; class Phycisphaerae; order Sedimentisphaerales; family Anaerobacaceae; genus NIOZ-UU13. Next base: position 3,158 of record CAZWME010000254.1, read on the forward strand.
TGCGTGCCTGGGGGACGTTCAGCAGTTTGGTTGTCCCTTTGGCAAAAGCGGCAGTAACAGCCATAGCGGGCAGTGCATCGGGGGTCTTGTTCATATCGAGCTCGGCGCCTTTGAGTGTTGCCGCTTTAACTGTTACTGAATTCGGGCCAATACTAATATCGGCATCCATTGCCTTTAGGTAGTCAACCACTGCTTTGTCGGGCTGACTATCTGTAAAATCCAGCCCGAGCAGGGTTACTTTCTCTGCGGATATGGCGGCAGCGCAAAGAAAGAACGTGGCACTGGAAAAGTCGGCGGGGATTGTGGCATCGAAAGCCTTGTAACTTTGACTGCCTTTGATTTTGAATTTTCGGAACTGCTGATTTTCGTATTGAATCTGCTGTTTGTCGAGCCAGTCGAGTGTCATTTGTACATAACCCGGTTCGTTAAGCAGGGTAACGTCTATTTGGGAGTCTTTGGATGCCAAGGGTGCGCACAAGAGCAAACTGGAGAGATATTGACTTGTGGTCGCGGCAATGGCGGTTTTACCACCTGTCAGTTTTCCCGTTATCTCTACAGGAGCTTTGCCATTGTTTTTGAGGCTTGTGCATTTCGCGCCGAGCTGGCTAAGAGCATCCATTAGCTGCCCGACAGGACGGGTCTGAATTTGTTCATCGCCGGTGAAAGAGATGGTCTGGCCGGCCCGGGTCAGCGCAGCCGAACCCATTGCTATACGCAGGGTTGTACCGGAATTGCCCACGTCAATAATTTCCTGTGGCGGTGTAATTGCACCACCTGTACCTGTTACTTTCCAAAGCTTGGGGTAAGATGTGTTAATCTCAGCGCCTAAGGCTCGATAGCACGCCACCGCTGCCTGTGTATCGCTTGATTCCAGGGGATTATGGATAAGACTTTCACCTGCTGCTAATGAGGCGACTGCGACGGCACGAATAGTGTGCGACTTGGAGCCTGGAATCAGCACAGTTCCTTTTAGCTGTGATTTTTTTACAATCAATTTCATAATATTGTTCTTCGTATTGCGTATGGCACTTTTTTATCAGAAATGTCTGAGAATTGAAAGAAGAATTTATGATTGGATTTGCTCATTTGAGCCAATAATCGGCTAATATGGCAAAGTCAAGCATGTCAACATTGCAATCGCCGTTCAGATCGGCTTTGAGATGGTTCCTGCATTTGGAGATAGTAAATACCTTATCACTTGTATCACTTATGAGTGTATGATTTAAATCACTAATGCGAACAAGACACTCATTTGAGTTAGTGTGCGGAAGCGAGTCCCACTCGTACCAGCCGGTATTCGGCGAGGAGCCTATCTCCTGCCATGTTTGACCGCTGTCGAGAGAATATTCGATTTTTACATATTCTGTTTGAGTACCTTCGATTGTTTTCCAGCTTATTGTATAGTTACCTGCTGCTGAGATATCTTCACCGCCATTTGGCGAGAGCACAATCGGTTTCGGAGTAACGGTGTAACTCCATACTTCGTTCGGCTCGTAGATGCCCGGAATGTCCAGAATTGTGGATTGGCGTTCTGTCCAGGTCGTTGTAACGTTAAGCCCGTCTATCTCGACCAGGACGTAACCGTACCTTTTGACATGATTCCATTGTTCGACAGTATAAATACTGTTATTGCCGGTGTAAGGTGGCGACCATGTATATGGCGGCGCACCGGCGGTCCCAATGATAAATTGGTGAATGTCGTTATTCGGATTACCGTCGCCGTCATCAACTCGTGCATGGTCATAAAAGTGGTCATGACCACAAAAATAAGTTCGTCCGCCTGCGTTTTTGATTGCGGTCCAAAAGGCATCACGCTGGTAAGGAAAATAGTCGAGACAATCGGAATGCAAGGCCCTAAAAGCCTGTTCGTGGCCGGAGATGAAGATATGCGGTTTGGTATTTGCAGCCAATTGGTCGTCCAGCCACTCCTGGTTGATTTTATGTTGAAAATCATGACGGGTACCGGCATAGTTATCAAGCAAGGCAATAAAAGCATTTTTGTGCGTAACCGAGTAAGTCATAAACTTCTCATCAGCAGGGCCGTTCCCGGGCAGCTTCTGTTTGGGATAAGAGTCATTGCCGAAGATGTTGAGCCATCGCAGCATGTTATTATCATTTGGGTCGGGACTTGTACCTGGATGAGGATAGTTTGCCCAGACGTCACCGAGCTCATGATTACCGCGGCTGACATATACGGGAATATCGGCATCGTAAACAGGTTTCATTGTATCAACCCAGACTCTGAGCTGAGCTTCGAATATGGCCGGCTCCCTTACAGAGGAGCCGGTAGTAAGGTCGCCGGAAAACAGAACAAAATCAACCCCCTGGCTTGTAATCTCAGCAGCAAGCTCACTAAGGACAACCGGATTGATTCCATAGTTAGAGCCGCGGCTGTCGCAGGTAACAATGAATTTCCAGGGTTCCTGAGCAAAACCTGTCGATTGAAATGCTGCCAGAAAAAGAAGGGCGACAATATATATGACGGAAAATGTTTTCTTGATTTCCCATCCCTCCTTAACAAATACTCTCGTGTCAAAGTTGAATGTTATTTTTTGTTTTACACAAGTTATTTTGGTTTATCTTCTGGTGATAAATACCAATCGGCCTGACGATCATTGTGTTCGAAGAGTAGATTGAAATCTTTGATGTCTATTGCGCTGTCAGCATTGATGTCGCCAAGTAGATAGCCATCCGGTGATTTTGTGCTGTTAAAGATGTTATTGACCAGGATAGCAAAGTCTGATTGGTTAACAATACCGTCGGCATTCAGGTCATACCAAAAGATGTTGTCGGTGTCTTTTTTATCACTTATGTTCCAGGCCAGGCCGTAGCTCTGTGCTATGGCTATTTCTCTTGGGTAATCATTTTCGTTTATAGACAAAATAATTTCATATTCTGAATAGTTGGGATCCGCAGGAATATAGATGTGCTCAACATTGTCAACATTGCTGTCACTATAGTCGAGTAGATAATCATTACCGGGATTGTTTGGGTCAACCGCCCAGAGTTCGAGGCGAAGATTGCTGTCTTTTTCAGGAGCCGGTTCGAAGGGATAGGTTCTGTCAAAGTGTTTGTTCCATACGAGAGTGGTTGTGATAAATTTGTCGGCAGGTTCGGCTAATGTTATTTTGTAAACATTTTCCAGCCCTGGGCTGCTATACAATTGGTTTAAGTCCCAGCCGGTTGTTGGAACATCGCCGGGCTCATTAAGCCCGGATGTTAAATGCCTGTAGGCTCCGACTGCATTTAACAATCCGGCCCCTTGAATGTAGTCAAGGGGGACGTTGTGGTCATCGTCGGTTTGGAGCCGGCCTTTGTGCCAGAAGGGCAGTTTGTCTGCCGAGTTTAATAATATTGCTTTGATAACACAGTTTCCGGTATCCGGCGAGATAGCGGGACTTAAGTTTGGGTCCTGTTTGGCTTTTTGAACGAGCAGGCCGATAGTTCCTGCTACTATTTGAGTCGAGAAGCTTGACCAGTTACCGGTTGGTTCATAGACGCTGGGTTTGTTTTCAATTGCGGCTAAACAATTGCCGGGAGCGACGATGTCAGGTTTGCACCGCTCATCGGCGGTTGGGCCGAACGTCGAATGCTCCGGATAGGCCAATGCAAAATGTTCCAGGTTGGTTGCAAGGTCTTTGGTATCTACAGAGTCGATAACGCCAACGCCGATGATGTTTGCCCCGGCGCCCGGATACAGGACAGGATCATGAGCATCGGTTC
>CAZWME010000255.1:0-6879 GCA_964634515.1 uncultured Pirellulales bacterium
ACACATCATCCAGAGTGTTATTGCGGTTTTTACGTTGATGGCGATCATTGGAACAGTATTTTGTACCAGTGTTTTTGCCGAATCGTCAACTGATGAACAAACCATAGAGGCCCAGCAGGAAATGTCCGCCACCAAAGCCGGTGTTATGAAATATGGGCTTATTGCTGCTGCTGTTGCTTTTGGTCTTGGCGCTATCGGGGCCGGGATTGCGATTTCTCATGTTGGCGCCGCAGCCATGGGGGCGGTTGCTGAAAAACCGCAGATTGCAGGCCAGGCACTTATTTTTGTGGCGCTCGCTGAAGGGCTTGTTGTATTTGGTTTTATTACGGCTTTGATGATTCTAGGCAAGGTTTAACTGTACAATGAAATACGCGATTATAGGCGATGAAGATACGGTCCTTGGGTTTGGGGTTGTGGGAGTCTCCGGGAAAGTTGCTGCGAATCCGGACCAGGCACAACGTGCTTTTAAAGCAACACTCCAGGACAAGGACGCCGGTATTATTATTATTACCGAACGGATTGCAGATATGATTCGTCCAATGGTGGATAAATTTCTCTTCACTGCAAGTTTTCCGCTTGTTGTGGAGATTCCGGACAGAAGCGGTACGAAACCAGACAGGCCCGGAATCAGAGAAATGGTAAATACTGCTATCGGGATAAAATTATGATTTTCGAAACTCTTTCTACTTTTTCGTAATACCGGAAAGAGAATATATTCAAAGTAAGGTATAAGTACCTATGGAACCATCAGAAAAAGGAAAAGCCGAGCTAATCTCAGGCATTGAATCGGATGCTCGCATTGAAGTGGAAGAAATTATAAAGGAAGCCGAAAAACGGGCCGCCGAGAAAAGGAAATACTCTGAGAAGAAAATCGAGGCCCTGTTGAATGACGCTCGCAGCGAAGCGCAAAGGCAGGCGGAAGTTGTAAAGGGTAAGATATTGTCGGCTGTTGATCTTGAGCTCAAGCGTCATTCAATGTCTGTTCGCAGTGCTTTAGTACAGGACGTTATAAGCAGGGTCGAAAATAAGCTTGCTTCAATGGCCGGTGATGAAAATTACAGGCCTGTTCTGATAAACTGGATTGCAGAAGCATTCATTGGCCTGGGTGCCGAAGCTGCCCAAATCAATGCCTCCCAAAAGGAGCGGGCGATGATAGATGACCGGCTGCTTTCGGAGGCAAAAGAAAAAATCCATATGCAAACTAATAAGCAGGCGCAACTTAAGCTCTCTGATGCCGGGCCCTTGAAATCTCAGGGTATTGTCCTGACTGCTGCTGATGGACGTACCGCCTTTAATAATCAGGTTAAAACCCGAATGTTGCGAAAACAGCGTGAAATTCAAATGTTGATTTATAATGCCGTATTTACGGATAATCGAAAAGAATAATTATGAGTGACAGGATTATAGGACAGGTTAAACGGGTCAACGGCCCTGTAATAGAGGTGATGGGAATTACCGACGCTCATATGTTTGAACTTGTCAGGGTTGGCGAGGAAAATCTCATTGGTGAGCTTATTAAACTCGATTCGGACTGTGCCGTCGTTCAGGTTTATGAAGACACATCCGGAATTGCTCCTTATGCCCCTGTTTATGGGGCGGGTATGCAGCTTTCCGTCGAACTGGGGCCGGGCATGATCGGTACTATTTATGATGGCATCCAGAGACCTCTTGAAGCTATCCGCGAAATGTCGGACATTTATATCAAGCGGGGCATGACCGTTCCCTCATTGAACAGAGAGAAAAAATGGCATTTTATTCCGTTGGTAAAAGAAGGTGATAACATCTTCGCGGGAATGGTCATAGGGACTGTTCAGGAGACGGAAAATATCCTTCATAAAATCATCGTTCCACCTTTGGATAAAGGTATTCTTGAGTCGATCGTACCCGAAGGAGACTATACCGTAGAAGATGTAATTGCCGTATTAAGAACCGACGAATCACAAACCAAAGACCTTTTTCTTATGCATAAATGGCCTATACGTGTTCAGCGTCCGACACAAAGACGTCTTCCTCTTGATGTTCCGCTTATTACCGGCCAGCGGGTTATTGACACACTCTTTCCCGTTGCGAAAGGAGGCACCGTCGCTATTCCCGGTGGCTTCGGCACCGGAAAAACAATGACACAGCAGGCGCTGGCAAAATGGTGCGACGCGGATCTTATTGTATATATTGGTTGTGGTGAGCGGGGCAATGAAATTACGGATGTACTCACTGAATTTCCGAAACTCATTGACCCGCGAAGCGGACGTTCTCTTATGGAACGGACTATCCTGATTGCCAACACTTCAAATATGCCGGTTTCCGCACGGGAAGCAAGTATCTACACCGGAATAACTATGGCGGAATATTTCAGAGACCAGGGATATGATGTTGCGGTAATGGCCGATTCTACATCACGATGGGCCGAAGCACTCCGCGAACTCTCAGGCCGTATGGAAGAAATGCCCGCAGAGGAAGGATTCCCCGCTTACCTGCCGACAAAAATAGCCGAATTCTATGAACGTGCCGGCTCGATGGAAACATTAAACGGCGAGTCCGGTTCTGTTACTATAATTGGTGCCGTCTCTCCCCCGGCGGGTGATTTTTCGGAACCTGTCACCCAGCACACAAAAAGGTTTATCCGCTGTTTCTGGGGCCTCGACAGAAACCTTGCCAATGCCCGCCACTATCCCGCCATCTCGTGGATTGAAAGTTACAGTGAATATCTCGAAGAGATGTCCTCATGGTGGGCCGACCAGGTCGGCGCCGAATGGCTTGAGGACCGTACAGAAATAATGGAGCTGCTGCACAAGGAAGTTCGTCTTCAACAAGTGGTAAAACTTGTCGGCCCGGACGCTCTGCCCGATACCCAGCGATTTATCCTCGAAGTATGTACGTTGTTTAAGAACGCCTTTCTTCAGCAGAACGCGTACGATAAAATTGATACATTCTCAGTTGTTCAGAAACAGGCACAAATGCTGCACATCATTGTTACGTACTGGAAACGCGGCCTTCAGGCGATAAAAAATGGAACAACACTTATTAAGCTCAGAAAAATAAAAGTATATCAGGATATAATAAAAATGAAATTTTCCATACCCAACGACAATCTATCAGGTCTTGACAAAATCGAAGCACGCCTCGAGCGTTCAATGGACCAAATGGAGGCCTTGCATGCTTGATCAGGAAAACCGACATCTTCTTTCGGGACGTGAGTATATTGGCGTCAATAAAATTGACGGTCCCCTCATTTTTGTCAGAAAAACACACCCCGTAGGATACAGGGAACTTATTGAGTGTGTTGACGCCGAAGGTAAGGTACGGCTTGGAATTGTCCTCGAATCGTCAACCGATGCTGTAGTTGTACAGATTTTTGAAGGGACCGCAGGCCTTACTCTTCCAAATACTCGGATACGTTTTTCCGGACGGCCGCTTACCATTTCTGTTTCAAAGGACATGCTCGGGCGAGTATTTAACGGTTTAGGGAGTCCCATTGATGGAGGCCCGCCGCAGCGCAGCGATATCGAGCTGGATGTTAATGGAATGGCGATTAATCCAACCGCTCGGCAGTATCCCCGTGATTTTATACAGACAGGTATATCTGTTATTGACGGAATGAACACACTTATCCGGGGCCAGAAACTTCCTATTTTTTCCGGTAACGGCCTGCCACATAATGAACTGGCGGCACAGATTGCCCGGCAGGCAAAGATACGCGGAACAGACACTGAATTTGCTGTTGTCTTTGCTGCGATGGGAGTAAAGCACGATGTGGCACAGTTTTTCATTCGCTCCTTCGAAGAAAGCGGCGTGCTCGAAAATGTCGCCCTGTTTCTCTCTCTTGCCGACGACCCTTCAATCGAACGGCTCATTACGCCGAGAACTGCTCTGACCCTTGCCGAACATCTGGCATTCAACGAGGATATGCACGTTCTTGTTATTATGACCGATATGACGAATTATTGTGAGTCTCTGCGTGAAATATCTACTATCCGCGGCGAGATACCCTCACGAAAGGGCTATCCGGGGTATCTCTATTCTGACCTGGCCGAGCTTTATGAACGCTCCGGAATGATTAAAGGTCATAACGGCTCAATTACGTCACTTCCAATATTGACAATGCCGAATGATGATATATCTCATCCGGTTCCCGACCTTTCCGGATACATCACCGAAGGACAGATAGTATTCGAAAGGGAGATGGATGGTAGAGGTATTTACCCCCCAATTGCAGGGCTGCCCTCTCTTTCACGTTTGATGAAGGATGGTATCGGTGAGGGAATGACCAGAGAAGACCATCCGCATCTTGCCAGCCAGCTCTTTGCGGCTTATAGTTATGTAAAAGATGTACGAAATCTCGCATCTGTTATCGGCGAAGAGGAGCTGACCCCTCTGGACCATGATTATCTTGAATTCGGGAGGGAGTTTGAGCAGAAGTTTGTTTCACAGCGAAAAGACGAAGAGCGAAGTATCGAACAGACCCTGACTCTCGGATGGGAAGTCTTAAAGTTCCTGCCTGTCGAAGAGCTGCATAGGATTACCGAAGAGGAAATAGAGAAATTCTACGGATCATAGCGGGTATTAATAATGGCGCAGCTTAATTACGCACCTACGAAAACAAATCTACTCAAACTCAGAAATGACCTGAAGTTTGCTCAGCAGGGCTATGAGCTTTTGGACCAGAAAAGAAATATCCTGATTATCGAGCTTCTGGCGCTCGTTGACCAGACCGTTGATTTTCAGAGCCGGGTGGAAAATGCACTCGCCAAGGCGTACAAAGCCCTCGAAGAGACGGTCTTTGACATGGGAAAACTTAAAGTTCAATACCTGACCGGGGCTGTAAATATTTCAACGGACATTACTATACGAACCAGAAGGGTCATGGGTGTCAGCCTTCCCGTAATTGATACAACATTCGTCGAACACTCGCCTTACTACAGCCCCATGGGCACCAGTTTCTGGATTGACACCTCTTTGCAGTCTTTTAAAGAGGCACTCAAGCTGCTTGGAAAACTCTCCGAGCTGAAAATATCCGTTTTGAGGCTTGCCAATGAAGTAAAAAAGACTATAAGAAAGGTCAATGCACTTGAAAAAATTGCAGTTCCTAATCTGAAGGAAACTGTTTATTATATTGAAGGCAGGCTTGAAGAGAATGAACGCGATATGTTTGTTCTCATGAAATTGGTTAAGGAAAACCTGGAGAAAAAAAGGCGCCAAAACGCTGGAGAAAAATCGTGAGTAATCCCATTAAAAAAATAATGGTCTATGTCGATGGAACCGAACAGTCTGTTACTGCCGCTCAGTATGCTATATGTCTTGCGTCATTTTCCGGCGCAGAGCTTATTGCCTACTACGTTATCAACACCAGGGCCGTGGAAGACCTTCTTAAAGCAAGGATATTCCTAAAAGATGAGCAGGTTGAATATGAGCATGATATGGAAGCCGATGCCGAGAGGTATCTTAATTACATTAATGAGCTTGCTATTAAAAAAGGAGTCTCGGTTATTAAAAAACGCAGCAGGGGAAGTGTTCATAAGGAAATAGTCGAATCCGTTGAGGCCGATGAAGTTGACCTTCTGGTTATTGGTGAGCTGTCCCGGATCAGGAGCAGAAGGGATGAGTTTTTTGATGAGACCGAAAGGGCGATGCGTTCGGTCCCATGTTCTGTCTTAATTGTTAAGGATGAAGACAGGGTCTGGGAAATGTATGAATCGCTCGTATAACGTAAATATCAAAGTTGTTTTAAGTTATAGAATTTCAGGAGAAGTATGGTATGGCATTAATTGACCTGGTTGTAGAGAAAATTGTAAAAATCCCACTGGAGTCGCAGGACAAGCCCGATATTTTACGCGAGCTTGTCCAGATATTGAAAGACGCCGGTGAAATCGATGATTTTGATGCTGTACTGGTAAAGGTACAGGATCGTGAAGATAAACAGAGCACCGGACTGGAGCAGGGTATTGCCGTACCTCATTGTAAAAGTGCCGCTGTGGCAAGCCTGAAACTCGCAATCGGTATTGCCCCCCAGGGAATCGATTTTGACTCGATGGATGGGCAGCCGACAAATCTCTTTTTTCTTTTAGTAGCTTCACCTGGTCTTTCCGGCCCTCACGTCGAAGCCCTTGCAGAAATAGCAAAACTGGCCCGCTCGAAGGCTTTTTGTAAGGCTCTGGTTCATGCCGAAAGTGCTCAGGAAGTGGTTGACCTGCTGAAAGGTAAATAACCATATACTTCGGTTTGGGTGATTAGTTTTTTTCGAGCCTCAGGATGGTTTCATTTTCATAATCCTTTTTTGAAAAAGCGTTTGCTTTCATTGTGGCTTTTCGCAAGCTGGGTTTGTTTTGGCTTGTTTTTTAGAGTTTTTTGTCGAAAATAACTCGAATTTTCGAGGTGTGGATGAGTAAATGAGTAGATGAGAGAATGGAGGGGTATATAGCATTTCTACCGAAGGCCAGCATGAGCATCATACAATCACGCAGACGCGAAGCGGTGAAGTGATTAAAACCAGTGTGAACCGCAGGTAGAAATGCGGTTGGCGATTTGGTGTGCAGAGGCTTTTCGGTTGAGGATTGCCGGGGTCTTCGGTCTGCACGTTCAGGGAGAGGGTAAAGCCAAGACATCGGCAATCCTCAACTATTTTCTTTCCCCACTATAATCAGTTTCAACTCTTTCAGCGACCTTTCCTGCCGCGAATAGAAAGCCTTCACGGAACATCCCGCTTTTTGGGCAGCCTCTTTTACAGAGAGCCCTTCGATAAATCGTAGTCTTATCGCTTCGTAAGCTTTGGGAGACAATCGAACTGCCATAGCTTGGATGGTTTTTTGGAATTGGTGCTGTAAAACCCGGCCTACTAACTTTTGATCTTGTTGAATGCTGTGGTCGGTAGAAACTTCAGCAATC
>CAZWME010000256.1:0-6876 GCA_964634515.1 uncultured Pirellulales bacterium
TCCATATCATCATCCTTCATAAACCGATGCTTTGGAGTGCCTTTTCACTGTAGGAGAGGGGTTTTTCTTTTAGCCGCTGACAAGGCGACATTTGCCTTAAACCGGGCAATATGATTATGCCTTTTGTTCTTCATAAATCTGTTTGCTGAATACGTTATGTCTCAGGTGACAAATCCACCTTAATAATGCGTCCAGTCTTTTAGGGGGGGTATTATACCTGTGAAAACAGGGATCCAAAACCGCATCGATACTATGGATTCCCGCTTTCGCGGGAATGACATATAGAGAATCGGTCAGTTTGAGTTAATAAATGCCCCTTACATCGTCATTAATAAGAGAATGTGCCTTGAATCTGCTCCGAAAAAGTCCGAAAAAAACTTTTATATTTGAATTATATTAATTGACAAAAAATAGAAGCTTATGTAAAATATAAGGTGGAGCAGGACTATCCTATTAATGGAGTAGTGGGTAATACGGATTTTTAGCAGGAGAGGTGGCTACAGAGAAAGAAATACTATTTATTAAATATTCTTGCGAAGTGGGTGGATTTTATAACCCCAGGAAAGGAGATAGGGAAAATGGCAATGACATGAAATAGCAGCAATTCTTTTGCTATTGGTTGTCCTTGGCGGCTTGCCGGCAAAGGCAGACTTGACAACAATTGAACTTACCGGCAATGCACTTGGTTTCGGCGGCAGCAAAAACTATGGAAAAAACGACACTCCCGTTGATGCCGACGTGGAAGATAAACTTATCACAGGTACCAATGGTGTCGGGTCAATTTTGTATATTCAGTCTGATGGAACGGCTGGGAAGGATGACCTTCTGGCAACTGTTACGGCTCGTACACATATGTTAGTTCAAACTGGTGTGCCGGCTGGGTCTGATATTCATGCAGGTATCATCACTTTATCTGACGGTCCCGGAGTATCTGGCGAAGGACTTGGTGTACGTGCTTTCACGATTGACACTACTGGAACAGCTGCGACTAATCCTAACTTTGGCAAACGTTATTTGAACCGTATGGAAGGCAGCAAAGAAGTTTCAGGTGGTAGTGATGTTACAAGTTGGGCTGATTTTGTTGCTGCTAATCCTCCTCCGCCTCATAACAATCCTCCACATGTTGATGAAGATGTGCTCTTTAACTTTAATAATGACCTATATAATATAGCCGCCGGCAGCGTTGGCGTATTGCTGACAAAGATTAACGCTGGCAGTTCACATGATCCTTTTGATTTAGCACTTGATTTGACAATTAATTTGGTTGGCGGAGGTTAGGTGAAAAATAGTTATGATTACTTGTCTGACGCCTTAGACGTCTTTTCATTGTATTCTACCTATAGTGATGTTATAAAGGTTGACTTTGGTGCTCCTTCTTTAGGCCTTTTGTCAACAGATATGATCGACAGTTTCATCATCGGCGCCCGACAGGATCCTGCTGATCCGCTGAAAGAAACAGACGAGCATTTTCTTATCAACGGCTTCTATGCCGACGCTGAGGTTGTTCCCGTACCCAGCGCTGTTTTACTCGGCGCTATCGGTCTGGGTTTTAGCGGCTGGCTTGGGAGGCGCAAATTTAGCGTTTAGTCTGTAGTTTGCTTTTTTGCGTTCGCTAATTAAATGGCACTATTGCTGATGATTTGAGAATTGTTCATCATTGGTTTGAGGGGAATTATCTTGTTCTTTTGAGCAGGGCCATTGCCAGTTGCCTTAGGGTGTCGGCTGTTCTACCGAAGTTTATCAGTGCGGCCATGGCCTCTTCAGCGAGTTTCTTTTCCAACTGTCTTGCCTTTTCGATTCCGACGATAGCGGGGTAGGTACATTTGTCGGCCTTTGCATCTTTACCGGCGGTCTTGCCCAGGTGTTCGCTGGAAGCGCTTACGTCGAGAATATCATCGGCTATCTGGAAGCCAAGACCAATCTTGAGGCCGTATTCGCTAAGGCGATCCAGTTGTTCATCTGTTGCGCCGCCGCAGATTGCTCCGGTCGCAGTTGCGCATCGGAACATCTTGGCGGTTTTGTTGGTGTGGATGTATTCCAGAAGCTCTTTATTTCCACCGGTCTTTTCCGCTTTTAAATCAGCCATCTGTCCGGCTATCATACCGGATGGGCCACAGTCCAGAGCAAGTTGACTGATTAGTTTTACGGCGACGGCAGGGTCATCGACCTGGTTTGCCAAAATCTCGAACGCGAGGGTCAGAAGGGCGTCGCCTGTGAGGATGGCGGTAGCTTCATCGAAGGCCTTGTGGCAGGTGGGTAGGCCGCGGCGAAGGTCGTCGTTGTCCATCGCGGGCAAATCATCGTGTACAAGCGAATAGGTATGCACCATTTCAATGGCGGCGGCGGCTATCTCGGCGTTGTGATTAGTCTGGCCGCTGATCAGCTCGCAGCACCACAGCACGAGCGCCGAGCGAAGCCGCTTGCCCGGGGCGCCAAGTGTGTAGCTGAGTGATTCTTTTAACCGGCTTTCTATCTGACGGGAGGCCAGAAGCCGCTGAAGCAGGTCATCCACAAACTGAGCCTTCTGTTGTAGTTGAGAATTGAAGCTCATTGACTAATCACTATTTACTATTTACCATTGAAAATTTGAAAATGAATTCCAAGCGTTTCAATGATAAATAGAAAACAGGAAATAGTAAATAATAAATGATTTTAATTCTCGGCGTAACCGCATCGGGCAAGGGGCGACTGGCCTATGATTTGGCAGAAAGTCTGAGTGCTGAAATAATCAGCATTGACTCGATGAAGGTCTATCGGCGGATGGATATCGGTACGGCCAAGCCGCCGCAGCAGGCACGCCGGGGAATCAAGTATCATCTTATCGATATTGTCGAGCCGAGCGATTCTTTTAGTGTGGGGGCGTTTCGCGAGCGGGCCCTGGGGGCGATGGAGCAGATACAGGGCCGGGGGAAAAAGATTATCGCGGTCGGCGGGACGGCTTTGTATATAAAGGCTTTGCTGTACGGTCTATTCGAGGGGCCGGGAAGCGATAAGCAGGTACGGGCCGAGCTGCAGAAGCGGGCAGAGGCGCAGGGTCTGGCGAAACTGTATCAGGAATTGGCGAAGATTGATCCCATAGCCGCCGAGCATATAAATCCAAACGATTCCAAGCGAATCATTCGGGCTTTGGAGGTTTACCGGATTACGGGCAAGCCGATATCGAGTTTCCAGAAGCAATGGGACGAAAGTGAGCCCGAACATGACTGGACGATAATAGGTCTGCGGCGGGAGAAGGCTGAAGAGAGCAGGCGGATTAACAGCAGGGTGAAAAAAATGATTGCCGCCGGGCTTGTCGATGAGGTCAAGGCGCTGTTAGGCGAAGAGAAGCCTTTGAGCAAACAGGCGCGGTGTGCTATCGGATACGCGGAGATAATCGAATACCTAAATGGGCGAATTGAGCTGGAAGATGCAGTCGAACTAATAAAGAAGAACACCAGACGCCTGGCCAAGAACCAGCGCACCTGGTTCAAGACTTTTAAGAATGTCCATTGGCTCGATATCGAGCCGGACGAAACGCCGGAAGAAATTCTTTCCCGTGCGAAGACTTTTACAGAAGGTGGAAGATAAATTATTGTTGAGAGTTTATCGAGGTGTGAAATATGATACAACCAATCCAATTCGGAGATCCATTCACACCAGAAGGCCGGCGCCGATGGGAGAAAATACCCGAATGGGCGCAGAGGAATATCCTCGACAATGTTTTTTGCGGTAGATGTCTCGACTCTGTATCAATCCTTCTCGAAACAGCAGAAATGAAAGGTAAAGACCTGATTCTCCGAGGGAAGTGTCAGTGTTGTGGAAAAGACGTCTGTCGCCTTGTTGAGCCGGAAGACGAATAAATAAGTTGATAGTGGAGCTACAAGCCGCGGGGATTTGTTGTGTTTGAGCTATGAAAAGAATGACTTCATTGCGTCGAGCAGGGCGACATAAATCGGATTACAGAAATCGGCGACCTCCTGCTCGGAGTCTGATTCGTAGCTCGAAGTCCACTCGACGAATGTTGTGTTCGAGTCGGTAACCGGGTAAAGGTGAACAGTGCCTAAATAATTTGATATCGAGTCTTTAGACAGGGGCTCCGGGCCGTCATCTATGCTGTATGTAAAGGTATATTCATCTTCGTTGACCGATACGAGTGTTTCAAGAAATGCATCGTTTAATAATCTTTTAGCTCCGATTTCCCGGCCGGTTTTTTCGCCGATGATGTCAACCTTCGTTATGACCGATTCCGCCCATGAAAAATTATGAAAGTCTTTAATCGAGTCCCAGACTTTTTCACGCGGTGCATTTACAACCGTTGAATTATAACAATTTCCCATTTTAATCTCCCTGTCAATCTATTGAAAAACCTGACAATGGATATACATTCTAAATCAAACACCAGAGGCAGGCATGTTTTATTAATGAGCAGGATATGTAAAATGCGGACGGATTTCAAGGGGGAGTTTTTCCCTGCGGGGCAAAGATGGAGTTTACAAGCAAGAGAATGAATCGATATAATGAAGACTGTGCGTCGTACGAATATGGCGGCCAGCGTGTCTTTTTGAAAAGGCGAAAGTAAAAAGTTAAAAAGCAAAACAGGGGTTAGATAGAATGAAACCAGCCGGGAAGCAAGGGGAATATGAGTAACTCTGCCGGACTCAAACTCGGCAGCCTTAGTCTGGACGTGCCGTTTTTTCAGGCTTCCCTGAGCGGCTACAGCAACTACGCCATGCGCACGCTCGCCCGCCGGTTCGGCTGTCCTTTTACAATGTCCGATATGATGTTAGCCAAGAGCGCGGCCCACCCGCGCGTGCTGCGCAAGGTCATATTTCGGCCAGGTTCCGATGAGCATCCGATTGGCGCCCAAATTCTCGGCAGGAAACCGGCGACTATGGCTAAGGCCGCCCGTGATTTGGTGGCTGTCGGATACGACGTTATCGATTTGAATTTTGCGTGTCCGGCCCCCAAAGTCCTGCGAAGGGGACGCGGCGGGGCCCTGCTCAACGATCCGGACACCGTCATTGATATCCTAAAGGCGGTCCGAGATGTCGTTGCTGTTCCTGTTCTGATGAAACTCCGCATCGGAGTGGATCATAAACCTGAATCGCTTGAGAACTTCTGGCGGATTGTGAGCCGCTCGGTCGAATACGGTGTCGATGCCCTCGTGATCCACGGGCGCACCGTATCCGACCGGTATCGCGGTAAGGCTGACTGGGACGTGCCGGCGGCAGTAAAAAGCCGCTTTCCGCGGGCAACTATAGTCGGCAGTGGTGACATATTTGATGCCGCTGCCACGGTTGACCTTATGAAAAGGACCGGACTCGACGGATTCATCGTAGCCCGCGGCTCCATCGGCAATCCCTGGATATTTCGTGATCTGCGCTGTGTATGGGAGAATCGGCCATTGCCTGCGCCACCAGAGATGAGTGAACAACGGGATGTCATTCTCGAACATTTCGAGCTGATACTACGGGATTATCCCGAAAAAAAGGCGGTTGGCATCTTCCGTAAATTCGCTGTCGGATACGTCTGCCGTCACCCCAGACGCAAACCGGTCCTGCTGTCTTTCATGAAGGCCAAAACCCGCGCCGATGTCAAGAACGCCATCGACGCCTGGTGAACGAACAGAAATACCAGCGCATATAAAAAGTAACCGTGCAGCATGTTATACTTGTCCTACACAACGAAGCTGACTTAATAGAGCAGCATTTCGCACTACTTCTATTAAATTGATTCATTTTCCTGAGGCCGGCGGGGCGTGCAACTTGCCTGTCCTGAGCGGAGCCGAACGGGTTACACGCGGAAATCGAAAGGAATTTATTTATTCTTCTTATCTTTTTTCAATTTCCGTTTTTCTTTCGGAGTAAGCTTGGCCTTTTTCTGTTGTTCCTTTTTGCCTTTATCTCTTTTCCCCTTATCGCCCATTTCTATTTTTCCTTCCTTAAAATGACTTGTATTTCTTAATTTGTCCCTGAAGGGCCCCGCCGGTACGAAGGCTCTCAGGCGGTTTGCAATTGTTGTTGGGCACGAAGTACGGCGGCGGTATCGCCCAGAACGAGCTGCTTTATCAGGCTGCTCGGAACAAGGTTGATTCCCGTATTGAAGATTTTCTCTTCTACCATCGAGGCTATCGTTCGCGCCGTCTGCGTGCGGAGGTCGTACTTTGTCACCAGGTCCTCGACTATTCTGGACTTGTCCCATCGGCTCTTGTTGTTAGCTGCCTCGGCGCCGGTAAGCATCTCGGCATCGGTGAGTTCCCGAATGTCAATGGAAACGACCTCGGTTCTAGATCGCTTGAGCCTGCGCAGGAAGTGATGCTCGCTTATTCCGACGGCGGCTTCGTCGTAGCTAACGGCTGAGAGTGCCGCCTTGATTATGGAAAATATCTCACTGCTGGTCGCGGTGCGGCGTTTTTGCCGGTGATAAAGAAAAAATGTTACCACCTCGGCAAGCTGTTCGGTGATATAGACATCTGCCTGTCCGATCCTGCACAGAGCGTTATTGATAGTGCCCATCACCTTGGTATGTGAGTATTCCTCGAGACTACCGTCTGCTTTTATTACTTTTAGCTGAGTTCGCATCACCTTTTTTTTGCCTCCCTGCAAAAATTACCAATCAAAGAGTGCCTGTTGGCCGGCTGGTTCGGTTTCAGTGATTGCCTGAGAGACTTCCTTAATCAAGTCACCGGCGTCCCTGAAGTCACGATATACGCTTGCGAAACGAATATAAGCCACTTTGTCAACTCTGCGAAGCTGTTTCATAACACTTTCTCCGACAATCGCCGATGAGACTTCCTTATCGAATTGCCGGAATATATTTCCCTCGGCCTTATCGGCTATCTGCTGAATCTGTTCTGTCGAGACGGGTCTCTTATAACAGGCATTTTGCAGGCTGCTG
>CAZWME010000257.1:0-6874 GCA_964634515.1 uncultured Pirellulales bacterium
CGGGATACTGGTCTATGGAAGTATATTGGATTGATCTTCTGCGATGCTCTTGTGCTGATTTTGTGCGCGTGCTTTGCACAAAGTGATTATGCATGCGCCGTGCTGTCCATTTCCTACGCGGAAATAATAAAATTTCCACCCTGTATGGTCAAAAATACGAGAGAAGATGCCACAATTTTCCCTCAGTTCATAGCTTACAACCGAAACCTTTCCAGAAATGGGTCTTCGCGAGTGAAATACTCTTGATATTAAGATGAAATATGTTATTATAAGATTTAAGGCTTGCAGGAGTATTTCAATGAAATCTAAATGGTAAATCCCGGTTGATAGAATTATTCATAGTTCACATTACGTTAGTTCATCAAAATACCATTAACAAAGCAGTAGGAGGACTTGACAATGACAACGACCAGAAAACAATTTACAGCCTGCATAATTTTCATAATTACAGGCCTGTTATGCACATCCCACAGTTACGGCCAAGTTGATCCAAGTTCCGTCGTGGCGTTCTGGCTTTTTGATGAAGCCTCAGGTAACATCGCCGGGGACAACTCCGGCCATGATTACGATGCCGACCTCAAAGAAAACCCTGTATGGGTGGAGGGAAAATTCCGCCACGCTCTTGAGTTCCAGGGTGAAAGTTATCTTGAGATCCGCAATTCGAGACAAAACCTGTCATTCGGTGGAAGCGACCCCTTCAGTATCACCGCATGGGTAAGGAATCAGGGCGGGGGCACTGTCATAGGTAAGTTTAACGGCGGCATCATAGGCGCTTACATCTTGTCAATCAACGGAAGCGGCACAGTCACATTTCATAGAGAAGTCGATCCCTGGACATTTACCGGCACCACGGCCCTGCCGGACAATGACTTTGGGCACGTCGCAGTCACCTACGACGGTGCTGAAATGAAGATCTATATCAATGGGGAATTCGACTCCAGTCAGGAACGAGGTCCTCAAAATACGGACACCGTAACACCAGTCCTAATCGGTGCCCGATTTACGAGTGACGCACCCAGCGAGTTCTTTAACGGCGTGCTCGACGAACTCGCCCTTTTCAATGTGGCCCTTACTGAGCAGCAGATCAGAGAAATCATGTACGGGCTCTCATTCCCGAAGGCCTCCAATCCCAATCCGGAGGATGGGGCCTTCCATGAGGATAATTGGGTGAGCCTGACCTGGTCGCCCGGTGATTCCGCTACCTCTCACGACGTGTATCTGGGGGGAAACTTCGACGATGTGTTTGATGCCACTCGTGACTCAGTGTTTTACCAGGGTAATCAGACATCAACGTTTTATATGGCCGGTTTCCCGGGATTTGCTTATCCGGATGGTCTTGTCCCGGGCGTGACATACTATTGGCGAATTGACGAGGTTAATGACGCCGATCCGAACAGTCCCTGGAAAGGCGATGTCTGGAGTTTCTCGGTTCCGCCGAAGACGGCTTATAGTCCGGCTCCGGCCGATGGGGTCGAGGTCTTAGAACCGGATGACGTGAAATTAAACTGGACGGCAGGCTATGGGGCCATTTTGCACACTGTGTATATTGGCAACGATTACGACGAGGTGAGCAATGCCGTCGGTGGAATGATGCAAGATACAACAACCTACAACGCCGGAACACTTGAGCCCGAGAAGGTGTTCTACTGGCGGGTCGATGAGTTTGACCTCGTCGAGACGCATAAAGGCAACGTTTGGACCTTTACAACGCCGGGTGCCGTGGGCAATCCACAGCCGGCCAACGGGGCCACCGATGTACCGATGGCAACACTCTTAAACTGGACTGCGGCAGATAACGCCGCATCACATCAGGTGTACCTCGGGCTGGACAAAGACACCGTGCGTAGTGCCGACACCGGCTCACCAGAGTACAAAGGATCCAAAACGCCGGGTGATGAAAGCTATGATGCAGGATTGCTTGAACTTGGCGCAACGTACTATTGGCGTGTGAACGAGATTTATAATGGAAATCCAATTAAAGGGCCCATCTGGAGCTTTACGGTCGGTGATTATCTCATGGTCGATGACTTCGAGAGCTATACCGATGATGACGCCGCCGGTGAGGCGGTCTGGCAACACTGGATCGACGGCTTCGACTTTCCGGATAATGGCGCACAGGTCGGCAATTTAATACCTCCATATTGCGAGCCGGTGATTGTCCATGGCGGCGCTCAGTCTATGCCGCTGTTGTATGCCAATGAGGCCGGCGTGACGAACTCGGAAGCGTCGCTGACGTTAACGTCCCCGCGGGACTGGACGACGGCAGGCGTTGGGGAATTGTCCCTTTGGTTCCGGGGCAGTCCGGCCAATACAACTGAACCGATGTATGTGACGGTTGCCAACTCTGCTGGCGAGCCTGCCATCATAGTCAATGATGATTCGGAAGCAGCACAGGCACGCGGATGGAGACGGTGGCGTATTCCACTTCATGCTTTGGCCGATCAGGGGATCAACCTGACCAACGTCGATAAGCTCGGGATCGGCCTGGGCAGCAAGTCCGGCATGACTGTAGTTGGAGGTACAGGGACGATGTATATTGACGACATCCGGCTTTATCAGGTGGAACCATAGCACTAATACCTGAAATGCCGCTAACAATCAGAGTTGAATTCAAGGGGCCCGTATCGATCTAAGATACAGGCCTCTGTTGTTTTAAAGACCTCATCAATAGTCACTACAACGGATCATAAATCGGGCAAAGGGCTGGCAGCTTGAAAAAGTTGCAGCTCTTTTGATTCCGAAAAAGAAGTACATGATTGATGCTTTTCCTTGTCACCGTCTATTTAATCCGTTAATGATTTTAAAATATTTGTATTTTCGCAAAAAAGACTGTAGTTGCTTTACAGAGCAAATACGACTTAACATTTTTGGAATCAAGCACTTATGCAGGGCTTAGGTTGCCAAGAGCGGTTCCAGAATTGCTGTTGTAGCGAATCCAAACGATAAACTTGAATTTCCACCATGATTCGGCTGCGAGTAGAATACTTCGACCGAATAAAATATTCTCTAATCATGCTAAAGTCTCGAAAAATTTGACATTTATTCGGACTCGATATAAGGTTGTTTGGCATTTGTGGTGTCATTTTGGTGTCATAATGTCACCTGAAAATCAGGGTGTTTTTGGGGTGCTTCTTGCAGACACCCTGGGATTTAATCAGTCGGCGTGATTTTTCCGTGTCCTGCTGAGCCTAATATTCTCCGGAAATCCATTTTTCAATGTAGAAATCTGCTCTAAAGTGACATGTCAGCTTCTTTTTTATTGTGGTGGATACAATTTTACCGGTTGACACCATGAATCAGTTCCATCATACACACCCGTCAACAGGCAGATAATCTTTCCATTTTCGATGTATAATTGAGGTCTTTCTCTTCTTACACAATGAAGAATCGAACCATCGTCATATTTTATATTATGGTCATATACAACTGTAGGTTCATATTTTTGCCAATCCGTGATGCCGTTGTCAGAAAACAAGCGTATTCCCCACCTTACATTACCAGATACCCCGCCAACATTGTCCTCGCAGATACAATGATACTGATTACCATATTTGAATAAATAAAAATCCTCTAATTTGCTGTCGGGCCATACATTATTATTATCAATAGAATAGGGACCTTCATATGACGGTGCCGTGGCCATAATTACACGTAATGCTGCATCTCTAAACATCAATTTGATATTACCATTTCCCTCTACATAAACTGCTGGATTATTGGATTCTTGATTAATAATTGGTTTTTCCGATCTTTGCCAGGGACCATTTATTGATGTAGCGGTTGCATAGCCTACACTACGATAAAGATACCTTTTATTGGGATGAAGCGTCGTAAAATCACTACCAATATAAAATAGTACATAGGTGTCACCTATTTTATGAATGGTTGGATTATGGGCCATATTGGAATCCCAATAAGAACTGTCTCTTTCTCCTATAACAACTTCTTGGAATTCATAAGGGCCTAAAATAGTTTTGGATGTAGCACGAACAATTTCTGACCTTTGCCGGTAATTTTCGGGAAACTCATCACCCTTTGGCCAACGCGAAGCGAACAAATGATATGTAGAATTAACTTTTATCAGTGAACCACCCCAAACCCAATATCCTTCCATTTTAAAACCACTATCTTTGGAAACCGGTTGTAATCGTTCAATAAATGACATCTTGGATTTGTCAATTGAACAGTTTAGATTGAAGAGTGCTGTGAAAGGGATTAGAGCAATCAAGATTCTCCTGAATCTCACATGATTCAATAGTGCTATGTACATAGTATTTCAACCTTCTTACTAAACATCAACTTTGCTTATTTACAAATGTTTTCACATAGCCAATTAAAATCCATTTCACAATGCATTTCCAGAGAATTCACCATGATCAGGATACTTAAAATTAGCAGTGACAATTTCAAAAATATTCCATTAGTCTCAACATACCTTCCTGCCAAAAACATATCCGCTTTTACTGATTAAATCAAAGCATCATATAATCAATCCAATTTCACCCTAAAACTCAGGGTGTCTTTTATCTTTTGAAAGAGGTGACTTTGGACAACGATAGCAGAGTTTTGCGTTACAATACAATCAATAAGGTAAGGCACTGAATATGACTTAAAAGTAGCTCCTGATGTTATATAAATCCTGGTCATGCGCGTATGGCTCCTTCTCTCCGTCTGAATCATCCTGTGTAAAGATCAGAATCGCTTCCCCATTATACGGTTGATAAAGGACCAATTCTTCACGTTGGTTCCCACACAAATCCACAGCAAATGCCTGAACAGCGATGTGGCCCTTGCTCTCTCCCCAATGAAGAAGATTCTTAACCAAGCTCTAATACTGTCCCAAATCGGATTTTCCACAATAGAAAATGACCCGTATTCAGTTTCTATGAGGGATTCTAAAAACAAGCCCTGGCCATGCGTAATTTTATAAACAGAGTTATGAAGATTCATCAGTAGTCTTTGAAGCTTTTCATCCAGTCGGGCCAGTCACCTGAAGTGACACCGCCGCCCATGGTCCAGGGGCCTGCCTGGTTATATGCCCGGTGCCATCTCAATGCCCACAATTCTTTAAGCCCCACCTTTCTAACAGACCAATCCAGAAAAGCCATATTGATAAAGCCATCATGCCGGTCGATACAGATACGTCTCATATGCTGCATACTCTGCCATGCCATATCCTGTATTTCAGGTGGATTATCAGTATCCCTCGGAAATATATTGAACCGCAGGGCATCCATAAAAAGAGGAATATAACCGGCGCCGTTGACATTAGGTGTTCTCCAGTTATACACGGTCTCGAAATTTTCATAAACTGTAGTGTAACTTGGAGGCGGATTCTCCACCCAGCCGTTTATGCCATAGCTGCCCCAATCGCCTTCAACTGCATAACCCTGCCCTTTGAAGATTCCCCAGGCTGAAAACACGTTAAACTGGGGAGCAAGTTGCCCGTTCTCATCGTATAGTGGTTTCATAGCGGTCGGGCAGCAGCGGATTTTGTGATCGTTTTTATAGTAAGACCTCAGCGCATTCGTCCAGTGATTTGTATGCCCGTCCCCGACACCGGCTTGGAATTTTCCATCGTGGTCTTCGGTGTACATCGCAAAGTAGAGGTTCCATTGTTTAAGGTTGGCCCGGCAGGCCATTGTTTTGGCCTGCTGCTTCACCCGGGCAAGAGCGGGCATTAGTATCGACATCAACAGCGCGATAATAGCAATTACAACCAGAAGTTCTATGAGGGTAAATCCCGTTAGAAACCTTCTATGGGCCCCATTAGAAATTCTTCTTTCTAACGGGGTAAAAACCTGCCGTCTGTTCATAATGTCACCCTTTTATCTTGTCCGGTTCAGGTATGTAAAAATCATATTTGTCTTTTGTTAATTTACTCAGCTTCACCAGGCATATTATACAACCAAATTGGATTTTCCGAAATGGAAAATTTCTCGCGAAGCCCATTTCTGGAAAGGTTTCGGTTGTAAGGTATGAGCTGAGAGTAAATTGTGGCATCTTCTCTCGTATTGTTGACCATATAGGGTGGAAATTTTATCATTTCCGCGTGGGAAATGGATAACACGGCGCATGAATAATCACTTTGTGCAAAGCACGCGCACAAAATCAGCACAAGAGCATCACAGAAGATTAATCCTACATATGTCTATGAGAGCCAGCATTTCACGGTGGCGGCCTGCACCACGCCGACAGGCTCGCCTTCGCTCGGCCGAAAAAGGCATCCTGCAATGCAATGAGCAATCGATAGAACCAGAAGCTCTTGGGATCTCTCAAATATCGAAGAGGATCATTCACCCTCCGGCGAATGTCCTTACAGCTACACTGAAGATAACTCAAAAAACCCATAGAAAGGCCTGCTAAGAATATCAACCGCTGTATGCTTTTATATCTTCGTACGGCAAATCTTTCCAGCCCTATTTTGCTCTTTAGAAATTCGACCGATGTAGATCCTATCGGGAAGGGAGGCGTCCAGCAGGGCGGTGAGCCGGATGGCGTGATCACGCAGATCATTCCCGGCAGCTCGGTGTCGCAACCATGGCCTAAACACCTGTCAAAGGGGCAATCTGCTGTCGTGTGATCGACAAGAACAAGCCTGAGGACGATTACCTTCTCATCTGTCACCACACTTTCACCTTGTCATCGCACACGGGAGGCTGGCGAGCAGTACCCAGTGTTGGTGTTTACCGCGGTGGAGACACGTGGTCGTTCTTAGGGCTTACTGTCAGGTGAACGAAGTTGGCCCCCGGGGCGAGGCCGGCCTGACATCGATGCCGCGCTCGCTAAGTCAACTAACGATGACAGACTTCCTGCTTGGATTCTTGATAACCCACCAAAACACGTAGGCACCGGAGTCTATCCCCCCGATCGG
>CAZWME010000258.1:0-6851 GCA_964634515.1 uncultured Pirellulales bacterium
CAATAACCAGGTCTGAATCGCGCGCTATACGGTTCGCAGCGAAGTTCCCGGTTACTCCCATCGCCCCCAGGTTCATCTTATTGTCATAAAGCAAGCAGCCCTTACCGGCCATTGTTACGCCTACGGGAATGCCCGTCTTTTCAACAAACTCTTTGAGAGCACCTTCAGCGCCGCTGTAAATAACTCCGCCACCGGCGATAATCAAAGGGCGTTTGGAATCGCTTATCCACTTGGCGGCTTCCTGGAGAGCCTTGCTGTCCGCCCGATTGCGCGGAATGTTCCAGATGCGCTCATTAAAAAACTCGACCGGATAATCATGGGCTTCGGTCTGGGTGTCCTGAGGAAGCGAAAGAGTCACCGCGCCCGTATCAGCAGGGCTGGTAAGGACACGCATGGCCTCGGGTAATGCCGTTAATATCTGGTCCGCCCGGTTGATGCGATCCCAATATCTACTGACCGGCTTAAAACAGTCGCTTACCGATATGTCCTGTGTGATTTCAGATTCCAACTGCTGCAGAACCGGCGCTACATTGCGACGCGCGAATATATCACCGGGCAGCAACAGCACCGGAAGATGATTGGTCGTAGCCACAGCGGCCCCGGTTATCATATTTGTCGCTCCCGGGCCAATCGATGAAAGACAGGCAAATGTCCCCATCCGATTTTTCATCTTGGCATAAGCGGCCGAGGCATGCACCATTGCCTGCTCATTACGGGTCTGGTAATAACGAAGTTCCGGATACTGCTGCAAGGCCTGGCCTATACCGGATACACAACCATGACCGAAAATACCAAAACATCCAGCAAAAAATGGTTGTTCCTTACCATCACGCTCCACATACTGCTTGGTGAGATACTTAATTAATGCCTGCGCCATTGTTAAACGAACAGTTTTAGTACTCATGACAAAACCTCCAAAAGCTATGCCTTATAAACACTCTCTCATATTTAGTATCCAACAGTTCGGATTATATGTCTAAGAACACCGTGGTTCAATGTAAGTTCCAACACGAATTATCGCTATTCAAGCCCTCCGTAACCGGCGACAAAGGCCATTACCTCTTCATAAGTGGGCATAAAATTGGCACAACCATGTTTTGTAACAACAATAGCCCCACACGCATTGCCCATGCGCGCGGACTTATACCATCCCCAATCTTTGACATATCCATAAAGAAATCCAGCGGCAAAGGCATCGCCGGCCCCGAGAATATTTGTCACTTCCACAGGGAAACCCGGCGCATCGATTTGTTCTATTTTGCCCTGCTTATCCACCAGATGAACACAAACACCGTGACTGCCTTTCTTTTGAAGCAGTGCTTCGGGGCCCATCGAGAGCATCTTGCGAATGGCCTCGTCCACATCCCCCTTTACCTGGGTATCGGAAACAGAATCGGTAAGCTCTATATGACTGACATCGGTTAACATTGCGGCATTAATTTCATCTTCGGTTCCAATCACAATGTCCGCCAGACGAAGAGCCGTACGTACCACCACGCCGAACGCTCTCGGGTCATGCCACTGGTCGGGACGAAAATCTATATCGAGGACAACTTTTGTCCCCGCCTGCCGGGCCAGCTCTGCGGCAAATAACGTTGCGCTGCGACTCGGTTCCAGAGATAAATTCGTGCCGGCAAATTGAAATACTTTACTTTCGGAAACCGGGGCTTGAAGAACATCATCTATCGTCAATGCTATATCAGCACAATTTTCACGATAATAAACCAGTGGAAAACTATCAGGCGGCTCTATACCCAGAACCACCGCGCTGGAGCGGTTATGGGGCTTATGGCAGATAAAACGTGTTTCTACTCCCTCTTCCTGTAGGAATTTCAGGATAAAATCACCCACCGGATCCCGGCCGAGGCCTGTCAACAAAGCGGTTTTCAGTCCCAGCCTTCGCCCTCCTACGCTGATATTCGTCGGCGAACCTCCAACATAAGCGGCAAAACTTTTAATATCCACAAATGCCGAACCAATATCATTACTGTAAAGGTCGATTGATGAGCGCCCCATATGAAGCGTGTCATACTTCATTTCACTTTCACTCATATAATACTCCTGTACAAAACGGCTGCCCGCTTAATCCATAGAATACTAATACAATGGAAGCCGGTTGTCTTTTTGTTTATAAGTCTTTGTCACCCAGGTGTATTTCGGGTCATCCTGATTAGCAAGCGTCTGGGCGCTGCCAGCCAATACATTCAAGTAGTAAGTTGTATATCCGGGCGCACTTACCACGGGATGATAACCTTCCGGAACCAGAACAGCGCAGTTATTGTCCGCCCGAACCAAAGCGTCAATCGGGCAACCCGCCTTTTCAAGCGGAGAAGTTTCGCCCGTATATACCCGCTGATAGGCGTAGCCTTCGGGCTTATCAATTTTATAAAAATAAACTTCCTCCAAATCTGCTTCAAGCAGATTACCCTTGTCATCTTCCAGATGGATATCATGCTTGTGAGGCGGATAGCTGCTCCAGTTGCCGCTGGGAGTATAAACCTCAACCAGTACCAGGCGATGCACCGGTGAGTTCGAAGGCAGTAAATCATTAATCTGACGACTAACGTTATCACCACCCCGTACTGAAATCTCCACATCCTCGGGCTTAATCAGCCAGGGTTCATGGTCCTCATCGGTAGGCACCCAAGTGACGGCATATTCACCGGCTTCTTCGGCTGTAATTGTAAACTCGGTGTGACGGGGCAGATACAATGCGTGAGCGGCACCTTCAAAAACATCTTTGCGCGAGCCAATTCCGGACCACTGGCCCCGATTCGAATGAATGCTGTAGCGCCCACTCAAATTTACTATTGCCAGCTCATTTTCACCGCTCTGAAATGACCAGCTCTGATTGGCGGCAAGCCGTCTGGCCTGAAAGCTGATATATTCCCAATCCGCCTGCTGCGGCGTAATAGACAAAATCAAATCCGGGTCATCGGGGAAAACGCATGGTTTAACTAAAATATTATCCGCGGTATATTGCATTTATCAGATCCCCTACACTAACATTGCCGGGCTGAGAACCAGCTTTAATATTTCGAATTAACCATGATAAAATGGAAATCCATTCATCGGGTTATCATTATACGAAACTATCGCCTTGACGCCAGAAAAACTCATAAGAGTTATTGAAACCTGTGTTTTTTTGGAATCAATAATGTTAAACTTCCCGTCTATGATATTTTTTGCTAAAATTCGTATACATATCCCTGGTTATAACTAAAGAAACGATACGATAAAGTTAGGAGTACAAGCCATGAAAAAAGCTATAGGCATAATTGTTCTTGTTGCAATAGCGGCTGTTTTCATAATAATCGGAATCATTCGCAAAGGAAGCAGCCAGGACGAACGTCGTATCGCCGTGATTCCCAAGGGAACATCATCGGTTTTCTGGGAGTCAGTGCGTTTAGGGGCACAAAAAGCAGGCGATGAATTTGGCTACGAAATATCCTGGAACGGCCCGGAGCTTGAGAGCGACAGGGAAAGGCAAATACAGATAGTCGAAGATTTTATTGCCCTGAAAGTCGCCGGTGTCGTCCTGGCGCCCAACGGCAGTAATGCGCTGGTCCCCAAGGTGGAAGAAATGTTCGCCAAAAACATACCCTGTGTAATTATCGACTCGGAAATCGATACCGACAAGTATGTCTCGTTCGCCGCTACTAATAACTATCAGGGCGGTGTAATTGCAGCCCGGCGGATGGGAAAGATTCTAAATGGAAAAGGTAAGGTTATTGTTACAAAGTTTATGCCCGGTTCAGGTTCGACCACCAATCGAGAAAACGGCTTCATCGATACCATCGAGAAAGAATTTCCCGATATAGAAATCGTGGATACAAAATATGGAATGGCCACTGTGGAGACGGCATTGCAGGCCGCCGAGGATCTTCTGACCAAACATGCCCAACTCGATGGTCTTTATGCCAGTAACGCGAGCACTTCCGTGGGCTCGGCGCAGGCACTGCAGAGCCAGGGACGAACCGATAGTATTAAGATGGTTGGTTTCGATGCCGAAGAAACGCTCATCGATAAGCTCAGGTCGGGAGTGGTGGATTCATTGGTCGTACAGGACCCATACAAAATGGGATATATAGGAGTTCAGACTCTCGTTGACAAAATTAATGGTAAAGAAGTCCCCAAATTAATAGATACAGGTGTTGAACTGGTCACTTTAGAACGCTTAGAGGAACCGAAGATCAAGGCTTTGCTTAATTTGAAATGATAGCAACCACCACTAACAATCGGCTGTCAGGTACGGAAACTTCATTGCGTATGAGAGGAATTTCCAAGCAGTTCGGGCCTGTCAAAGCTCTTTCCGATGTCAGCTTTACTGTCCGCCGGGGTACGGTCCACGCCCTGGTGGGTGAAAACGGGGCAGGCAAATCAACGTTAATGAAAATCCTGGCAGGTGTATATCAGCCCGAGACCGGAACTATTGAAATCAACGGGAAGGAGCAAAGGCTGGCCAAACCTGCCGAAGCGCTTGCGGCCGGGATATCGATGATCTATCAGGAACTGGACCTGGCGGAACATTTAACAGTAGCGGAAAATGTTTTCCTCGGGATGGAACTGCCGGGACGTTTGCCTTTGATAATGGATCAGAAAAAAATGATAGCCCAGACGGCAGACATTGCTCAGCGCTTTAATTTTAATATTGATCCGACAGCCGTAGTAGAAGAACTTCCCATGGGAGACTGCCAGATTATTGAGATACTCAAAGCCCTGATGCGCAAGGCCTCGATAATTGTTATGGATGAGCCGACATCGTCTCTGTCTGAAACTGAAGCGGCAATGCTTTTCAAGTTGGTAAAAGCTCTGCGCCAACAGGGACTTTCCATTATCTACATTTCCCACCGACTGGAAGAAATTGTTGGGCTGGCCGATGATGTAAGTGTTCTTCGGGACGGTCAAATGGTTCATTCCGGGCCAATGGCGAATCTGGATATCCCAAAAATTGTACACCATATGGTGGGAAGAGAATTGAAGGATTTCTTCCCTGCCCGAACAGTTAATATCGGCCCAGCCCTTGTTAAGGTCAGAAACCTCTCTTCGCAAAACGGGATAGAGGATATTTCTTTCGATATTCGAAAAGGAGAAATTGTCGGAATGGCAGGATTAGTTGGCGCCGGACGCACCCAGGTAGCTCAGACACTATTCGGTATCGACACAAAAACTTCCGGTACTATCGAGCTTGACGAACATGACCTGGAGATTAACTCACCGACTGATGCCATAGACAACCATATTGCATTTTTAACCGAAGACCGCAAGCGCACCGGCTTATGCCTGGAGCTTCCATGCAGTTGGAATGTAACCTTGCCGAACCTTGCCGCAATAGGTATGAAGAACATTATCAAGCCCAGCCGGGAAAGCAAAATCGTTACAGATATCACAAGTCGTATCTCCATCAAATGGCTGGGACCTCAAGCACCTGTTGATTCCCTTTCCGGTGGTAATCAACAGAAACTTCTTATCGCCCGCTGGTTACTGGCCGAGTCAAAGTTTATGATTTTCGACGAGCCGACGCGAGGTATAGATGTCGGGGCGAAAAAGGAAGTATATTCACTTCTCAATGAACTGGCAGAGGAAGGCAAAGCGATACTGTTTATTTCATCTGAATTGCCGGAATTGTTCGGAATAGCCGACAGAATTTTAGTAATGCGAAGGGGGCGATTAGTGGGAAACGTAACTCCTAAAAAAACCACTCAGGAAGAAGTAATGCATTTGGCAGCAGTGGAGGCCGCTCAATGAGTAAATTGGCAAGACAGTTACTGCCTTTCGGCAGCCTGATATTAATCATCTGTTTTCTCTCAGCTTTGAAACCTGATACGTTTCTTACTACGGACAATTTCCTGAACGTACTGCGCCGCTCAAGTGTGAACGGCATTATAGCTGTCGGAATGACGGCAATTATAATTTCCGC
Source organism: uncultured Pirellulales bacterium (assembly GCA_964634515.1). Lineage (GTDB taxonomy): Bacteria > Planctomycetota > Phycisphaerae > Sedimentisphaerales > Anaerobacaceae > NIOZ-UU13. The sequence goes on from CAZWME010000258.1 coordinate 5,921, forward strand.
CGGAATCGACCTTTCCGTTGGTTCAATGATGGCTCTTAGCGGCATGGTCGGTGCCTGGGTGATGATTCTAATCGGCGGGACAAATCCCCAGGGAGCGGCCCTTGTTCTCGGCACCATTGTTGGAATCGTTACCGGGATTGCCTGCGGTTCTCTGAACGGCCTGTTAGTTACCAAGCTAAAGCTCCCTCCGTTTATTGTAACCCTGGGCACTATGAGTACTTTTCGCGGGATTTCTTACGTAATGAATGCCGGAAAACCTTATAATATTCCACATTACAAGTACCTTAACGAGGGCGTTGTTCTCGGTATTCCCATTTCCGTTTTGATTTTTGCTTTCATTATTGCCCTTTCTGGTTTTTTGTTAAAGTACAGCCGGCTTGGACGCTATACTTACGCCATCGGGTCAAATAGAGAAGCGGCCTTTCATGCAGGAGTGAATGTTGATTCCTGTTTGATACGTATCTATGCTCTAACCGGTTTGGTAGTGGGGATAGCAGCAATGATCACCACCAGCAGGGCCGTCTCAGCGCAGCCGACGGCGGGTGTCACCCTTGAGCTTGACATAATCGCCGCGGTAGTAATCGGCGGCGCCAGTTTGTCCGGCGGCAGAGGAACAATAATCGGCACATTAATAGGAACGCTTTTAATAAGCTTTTTGCGGAACGGATGTACGCTCTTAGACATCTCCACCAATGTTCAGTTGATAGTTATCGGGGCCATAATTATTATAGCAGTTGCGGTTGACCAATTAGCACGCTCCAAAGCAACCGCCGGGCAATTTGAGTAAATACGTACAACTTTTCCGCCTGTGTTATTATGTGAATTAAGAGCGGACCGGCCATTGATATTCTACTCAGGTATTGTAGGCTTGAACCGACACCTGACAAAAGAAAGAGAGGTGAACTGTGAGAATCGCACACTTTTTTTCCGT
>CAZWME010000259.1:0-6824 GCA_964634515.1 uncultured Pirellulales bacterium
CTAATAATATATTACGATGTTCTTGTGTTGTAACAAAAACAACATCTACATCATCCTTGACGTCTGTAATTGAGTGAAGCTGATAAAGGTCAAAGTAATCCGTACGTAATCGCTTGAGCGACTCGTTTAGCTCTTCCGATGCGCCTTCTCGCCTGCGATGTCCGGTCTTGCATGCCAGAAACACCTTCTTACGATATGGTTCCAGTGCCGGGCCGAGTCTCAACTCCGCGTCACCGTAAGTCGGTGACACGTCAAAGTAATTAACTCCCTTTTCAAAAGCCTCAGCCACCACACGATTGGCATGCTTCTGCTGTGCACCATCGACCACTATCCCGCCGAAGCCGATGATTGACAACTTAACACCGGTCTGGCCGTACTTTCTCTGTCGAAGTTTTGCGGGATTTTTTGAATCGTAATCGCCTTCGGATTCATCTGCCACTTTTTCCGAAGCACGATCCGAAACTGCGCCTACCTTTTTCGATCTGGCAGCAATTGTGCTTTCTTTGGCGAATCCCCTGCGTTTCATATGTTGGTCTCCTATCACAGCGATGAGATTCCTTTCTATTTTTAATTCAAGACCTTAGAAGTTAAAATTATACACAAAAGGAATACCATTTGAAAAGCACAAACCTATCTCTGCGTACATCATCTGCTAACGATAGCTGTGTACCAAAACGCGATGAAATATTGCACCAGTGTATTACACAATTCATAAGTGAGCGCGATTTAGTCGCTAATAAACTTGACGCGGATTTGTCAATCTGATAAACAAACACGAATAAGTATAAAAGGAGAAATTTTAATAATGCCCAAAAAACAGCAATGTCAGCCTGATGATAAAGATACGAAAAAGATAAGGTGTCATTTTATTTCCAACACGCACTGGGACCGCGAGTGGCGATACTCGATGCAGCGAACGCGTCATATGCTCGTTTACATGATGGACATGCTGCTTGATATCCTTGAAAACTATCCTGAATTCAGCTCTTTTCATCTTGATTCCCAGACCGTGCCGATCCAGGACTATATTGAGATCCGGCCTGAGAAGGAAGACGTGATAAAGAAGCTGGTAGCTGAAAAAAGGCTTTTCATTGGGCCATGGTTCTGTCTGCCCGATGAGTTCTGTGTCTCAGGCGAGTCACTGATCCGAAATTTACTGCTTGGCCACAAAATCGCCAGGAAGTTCGGTCATGTAAGTAAGACGGGTTACTCACCATTTTCATGGGGCCAAATCTCGCAGATGCCTCAGATATATAAAGGTTTCGGAATTGAATTTGCCGCTTTCTACAGGGGTATCAACACCCTGGTTGCGCCGAAATCGGAAATTTACTGGCAAGGCGCGGACGGGACAAAGATCGTAGCGTCGAGATTAGGTTGTCGGCCCAGGTACAACGTCTGGTATGTTTTGCAGCGGCCTGCATACTGGAACATGCTTGACGTAGATGAAAGACTGGTCCCGTGGCAGAACGGTCACGGCACCTTTAAAATGATCGATGAGGGTCACCACCTTTTGGAAGCCCAGTACGCTCATCCGAAGTTTACATATAATAAGAAAACTATCCCCGATAAAGCAAAGCAGGCGATAGAAGAGCAGGATAAGGACTGGACGACGGCTCACCGTTTTTGGAGCTGCGGACATGACTCATCGTGTCCCGACATAAGAGAAATCGAGATGATCAAGGGCGCCAACGCTGCTCTTAAAGGGACGGCTGAAGTGTTTCATGGTAATTTCTCTGATTTCCAGAAAAGCGTTCTGGAATCGGTCAGTGACAATTTGCCGACGGCCAAAGGTGAAATGAGAAACCTTTCTACCGGAGGAGGCACCAGCCCATTATTCGGCTGGATAATCTCTGCAAGAATAGATGTCAAGCAGGACAACTTCCGCACCGAGCGGGACCTAATCAGTTACGCTGAGCCTCTGGCTGTATTTTCCGCGATGCTGGGTTCGGCGTATCCGCAGGCTTTCATAGACAAGGCGTACAACTGGATGCTTCAGAATCACGGGCACGACTCAATCGGCGGGTGCAGCAGGGACATTATCAGTGAAGATATGCTCTATCGCAGCAGGCAATCCCGTGAAATATCGGCTTGCGTGACTGAGAACGCATTAAAAGAGATCGCCGGTTCGATAAAAATTGACAAAGACAAATGCCGTGACGTTGCGATGATCGCATATAATCCTTCAGCCTTTAAACGCTCGGAGACCACGAGGGCATACCTTCAGGTGCCGAACGACTGGAAGGATGAAGCCATCGAGATCACCGACGCAATGGATAATAAGGTCGAATTTGATATAGTCGGAAAGGACGATTCTTACTACCAGGTCGTGCAGTCACCTAACGATTGTGCGAATTCATTTCTGATGAGCAGATACCAGCTTGACCTTAGGCTCGAAGATATTCCCTCGATGGGCTATAAGACATTCTTTGTAAAGCCCGCTGGTCGAAAAAGAAACGCAAAAGGTTCGATGGTCACAGGGCCGACGACTATGGAGAATGACTTTATCTGCGTAACGGTTAAGCCTAACGGTACCTTGAGCATTCTCGATAAAGAGAAGGCCAAAACTTACGACAACCAGGGATATTTCAAGGATTCCAGCGAGATAGGCAATCCATGGGAGCATGAAGCAGTTGAAAATGAGCAGGTTTTCTCGACGATCGAGTTAGCGGCAAATATCGAACTTATCAAAGATACGGCATTCGAGACTTCATTCGAAGTCGTGATCGACTGGAAACTTCCAAAAGGGAGAAGCGAAGACGAGAAGAACAGAAGTGCCGAACTTATCGATCACAGGATCATTAATACGGTCAGTCTTAAACAGGGCCAGCGTTGGGTCGAGATTGAAACAAAATTTGAGAATAAGGCCGAAGACCATTATCTGCGCGTCTGCTTCGATTCAGAAATCGATACCGACAAGGTACACGTGCAGGGACAGTTCGATGTTATTGAAAGATCGCTGGGGAAAATCGATTACTCGATATTCGACGAGGCCCCGCAGCCCGAAAATCCGATGAATTCTTTCATCGATCTAAGTGACGGCATTACCGGTCTTGCCCTTTTGAATGATGGACTAAAAGCTTACGAAGTCGTGTGCGACAAAGATAAAACAATGTGCCTGACGCTGCTTAGATCTTTCCCGCTTAGAATTTGTGTCACGCCGTTGGAGATGACCGATTACAGCAAGATCGATAAAAGCTCGCAATGCCTGGGCAGGCAAACTTTCCGTTATGCGGTTATGCCCCACAGAGGCGATTGGCAGGAAGCGAATCTTTGGCAGGCAAGCGAAAAATTCGACCTTCCGATGCTATTGGCACAGATCGCTCCGACCGAACACGGCACGGGGCCTTTGGAGAAATCTTTCCTTGAACTGGAAATTGAAAACCTGCACGTAAGTGCCGTCAAGAAAAGCGAAGATGGCGACGGATGGTGTGTCAGGCTCTTCAATCAGAGTGATGAGACAATCAAAAATAAGATAAGGTTAAACGGCGGCAACGCAAATCCTGCGAAAACGAAGTCACCTGTTGAAGCAATCAAGAGCGAATTTGTCCTGGCGGCGACAGAAAGTAAATGGAGCGGGGCAAGGCAGGTAACACTTGAGGAGCTGGCCATAAAGGATTTGAGTATCGACTCCGAAGGATGGGTTGATTTCGAGATTGGCGCCAAACAAATACTAACCATTGAGTATTTGCCGTAACCGGGTAAAATCCGTTAATCAGGACCATTTAATATAAGGAGATTATATGAGTACTCTGAACTCAGTCGATTACGGTGTGATCGTTTTTTACCTGGGTTTTCTCATTGCGATAGGCCTTTATCTTAAGAAGAAGGCCTCTCAAAGTCTGGAAGATTATTTTCTGGGTGGGCGAAAGCTGCCATGGTGGGCGCTTGGAATAACAGGAATGGCCCAATTTCTGGATATTACCGGGACGATGATCATCGTTTCTTTTCTTTATATGCTTGGACCCCGCGGCTTATTCATCGAGTTTAGAGGCGGGGCGGTTTTGATACTTACAGTGATGCTGTTATGGAGCGGCAAATGGCACCGAAGGAGCAGGTGCATCACAAACGCTGAGTGGATGGTATATCGATTCGGTGACGGATTCGGCGGACAATTCGCTCGGACAGTCCAGGCAATAGCTGGCATCGTCTCAACTCTCGGAATGCTGGCGTATCTGGTCAAAGGCGTGGGGCTGTTCCTTTCAATGTTCTTCCCTTTCACTCCCCTGCAGTGCTCATTAATCATGATCGGCATAGCAACACTATATACAATGATCTCAGGTTTCTATGGCGTTGTTTATACCGACCTGTTCCAGTCGTTAATCATATTAGGAGCGGTTATCGGCATCACCACGATGGCGATATTAAAGCTGGGCAGCTCCGCGGAGCTTGCCACCCTTGCGCAGGAAGTCACGGGCAACTCGGGATGGATGTCTTCGAAGCTGAGCTGGCAAACCCAGATGCCCAAAGGCTACGAGATGTACAGGCACCTTATGATCTTCGCAATGTTCTATCTGATGAGGAACATCTTTTTCGGGATGGGTTCAGGAGGCGAGCCGAAATACTTCGGGGCAAGGAACGACCGCGAGTGCGGGACGCTGACGTTTTTGTGGACCTGGCTGATGATGTTCAGGTGGCCCATGATGATGGCCTTTGCGATCCTGGGACTGTTTTTAGTAAAAGATATTTTCCCCGACCAAAGCGTACTGACCCAGGCGGCGGAGCTTATTAAAGCTCATTTCCCGGATATCGAGCAAAGCCGCTGGGCGGACATTACGGCTGGGATAACACTGAATCCGGAAAATTATTCGCCGCAACTCGTGGATGGTTTAAAAGCAATTCTGCAGGACGATTGGCAGAACAAGCTTCAAATGCTGAGCTTTGAGGGAACAGTAAACCCTGAGCGAATCCTGCCGGCGGTTATTCTTTTCAATATCCCCACAGGATGCAGAGGTCTGATTCTGATCGCACTGCTGGCGGCGTCCATGTCAACGTTTGACTTCATAGTAAATATGACCGCAGGCTTCTTTACGCGTGACGTTTACCAAAGATACATCAGGCCCAAAGCAGGCAATAAGGAACTGATATACGCAACGTGGGTATTTATCTTCGCTTTGGTCGGTACGGGCTTTTTGTTCGGCTACAGCGTCAAAAGTATTAACGATATATGGGACTGGTTCATCATGGCGCTCGGCGGGGGACTGGTTGTAGGAATGACTCTTAGATTTTACTGGTGGCGATTCAATGGCGCAGCGTTTGCGATCGGAACCGCGATCGGAATGATCGGCGCCGTCGTAATCAGGGTCGTAACTAATAATCTTGCCGAAGATGCTCAATGCATGTTCGCGGGGATCGACCTGGTTTGGTTCCTTGTGGATCCGAGGGGGCAATTCCTGCTTACGATGGCGATTGGTTTTGCCGGCTCTATCTTTGGGACATATATTACCAAGCCTACCGACAGGAAAGTGCTGGAGCACTTCTATCAGACGACGCGCCCCTTCGGCTGGTGGAAACCGCTCAAGGATTGCCTGCCCGCAGACGTACAGCAAAGAATGAAAAAGGAGCATTTCTACGATGTGCTCTCGCTGCCATTCGCGATTGTCTGGCAGGTGACTCTCTTTTTACTGCCCATGCAGCTTATTATCAGATCATGGAATGCGTTCTTTATTACGCTGGTGATCTTTGTGATTAGTTTGGTCGGATTGTATTTATTCTGGTACAGACAATTACCCCAGGCAAATTATGAAGAGGAATATGAAAAAACTATTTAAGGATAACAAAATGAAGCCCAACAGACGTGACTTTGTCAAATATTCTCTTGGAGGTATTCTCACCGCAAGTACTTCCTGCGCATTGACAGAAAAGGGATCAGCTAAAAAGACTGCCGCCGGAAAGAAAAAGAACGTTTTATTCATGATCGTCGAGGACCTCAAAAGCATCATGGGCTGTTACGGAAATCCACTGGTCCAAACTCCGAATATGGATCGGTTGGCGCAAATGGGTTTGAAGTTCGACCGCACTTATTGCCAATTTCCGGTATGCAATCCCAGCAGGTCGTCATTCATGACGGGTCTTCGCGTTGATACCATCGGCATTTATGAAAACGTTACTCCATGGACTAAGAACGTTGGGCATGTCATGACCATGCCGAGATTTTTAAAAGATAACGGCTACCATACAATCCGTATGAATAAGATCTTCCACGGATCCGAACATCATGACGATCCCGAAGGCTGGAGCGAAATATATAATACTGGCTCAAGCAAGCTGGGCCGCACCGGTGAAAAAAGAAATATGACCGGCGGGGAAGTACCTTGGTGTTCCTGGCAGGCGGCAAACGGAACTGACGAGGACCAGCAGGACGGTGCGCTGGCGAAAAAAGCAGTAGAACTGCTGAAAGAAAAAAGACAGAAGCCCTTCTTTATGGCACTGGGCCTGGCAAAGCCTCACGATCCGTTCAATGCCCCGAAGAAATATTTCGATATGTATAACTTGGATGAACTGATGCCGCCGGTGCTGCCCGAAAATAGGTATCCGGAACAAAAATATACAATTCAGAGCGGTTGGAAGGACTCGTTCGACAAATTCACGCTGCAGGACAAGAAAGAATACCTTCGGGCATACTACGCTTGCACTACTTTCGCTGACGCGCAGATCGGCAAAATCATGGATACGCTGGATAAACAGGACCTCTGGAAGGACACGGTGGTACTCTTTATTGGCGATCACGGGTATAACCTCGGTGAACACGACTGGTGGAACAAGAACGTCTTATTCGAGAATTCCTGCAGGGTGCCGATGATTGCGGTAATTGATGGCGAGACAAA
>CAZWME010000260.1:0-6815 GCA_964634515.1 uncultured Pirellulales bacterium
CACCTTGTAAACCAATTAGTCGGATAGCAAATAACGAGCCGAACAGGATTGAGACTGACTATATTTTGATAGAAAATCTGCTTTTTTTACAGATTTTAGCCACTCGCTTCTTTAGTATGCTTTCGTTCGCAGTTGCTTCACGCCTTTAGACATAAAGAATAACGCAGAACATCAGAAAGCACAAACGAAAATATCCCCCTCAATGTGCTTGCCTGCGGTTCGCACCAGTTTTAATCACTCCACCACTTCGTGTCTGTGTGACGGTATGATGCTCTTGCTGGCCTTAGGCAGCACAAATAACCAACCCAATCCAGCAAAAATCGAGCAACTTGTGCCTATGCAGGGGCGTATCTGCGGGTATTTCCAACAAAAAACGCTAAAAAAACAACAAAACCAACCACATTTTCACCCAAAATCCCTATTAATCAATCATAATATCTCGGAATTTTCCAGGGGGCCTCGAAAAATTGCTTTTGTAACGAGAAAGTGCGAAATTTTCTCCGTCAAGGCGGAAGGTCAAAATCGCCGCAGGCATAGCCAAGCTATGTCGAGGACACATTTTGGCCTGACAACGCCGATGGTGGAGATTGCAGCCGTTCGTAGTAAAAATGAATTTTTCTAGGTTCCCTTCAGTCAAAAACGCTCACTCTCAAAAACAAAAATAAAATATTTCCAGAATTTTTATCTCCTTCTTAAATAACGAGTTACGACCCACGAGCCCCGAAAAATACCCGAATTTTCGACTCAAAACTGCACACTCCTCTAATTATAGAGGGAGACTTTTTCTAGCCTCATATAAGGAGTTTTGAATTTGAGTCATTTGGATTTTGATATTGTTTCGGATTTCGATATTCGGATTTCGAGTTTGTGCTATATAAATTCTACGAATTCTTACGTACGAATTTATAAGCAAATTATGCAAAACAAAGCCAAAGTCAAGTCGGCCAAAATTAACGTAAACTCTTTTCTGACAAGTAAATACGTGTATGTTGGACATTTGGTAATTCAGACATCAAAGCCAATCAAAGCCAATTCAAAGCCAATTTAAGCCAATCCAAAGCCAATTTGTCGCAAGAGGAAAAAATGACGCAAAGTCTGAATATACAAAGGATTATGAAAAAATGCGGCTATGGGCCAAAATACAAAGCCAAAACAAACCCAATTTAAGCCAATCCAAAGCCAATTTTTCCGCCCTAAAGAGTGCCGGCTGTAGTGGTGCGAGCTTACCTTTTTCTTTTGGCTTTACCGAGCTGGGGTGCCATTTGATTCCTCCAGTCTGCGTAGGTCTTCTGCAGCCGTTTTACAATCTCCTGCCTTTGTTTTGCGAGATTGTTTGTTTCACTGATATCCGCTTTAAGGTCATACAGCTCCAAAGAGCCTTCTCTATTAAAAAGCAGTTTCCATTTACCTTCCCGAACTGCCCACTGCTTGACACCATCGTCCCAGAAAAGATTTTTATGCAAAGGCCCTTTCGTCCGGCCTCGAAGAACCGGAAGCATATCCTTGCCGTCATATACCCGGTCGTCGGGCAGTTTGATACCTGCGGCCGCGCAAATAGTCGGCATGGCATCAAACGAGATAACAGGCTCATCACAAACCGCCCCCTTCGGCAGCTTACCGGGCCAGCGAACAATAAACGGAACACGTATCCCGCCCTCATAAACGCTCTGCTTGAAGTCCCGCAAAGCGCCGTTATTGGCGAAATTTTTCCTTGCGCCCCCGTTGTCGGAGAAAAAGATGATGAGTGTGTTGTCGTAAGCGCCGGTTCGCTTCAGCGCATCCAGAACTTTTCCTATCGCCTCATCCATACTCTTCAGCATTGCAAGATAAATGTCCCGGTTCTTGTCCCCTGTATTGAAGAGCCTTATATACTTCTTCAGCGCCTGCAGCGGCCAGTGAACCGCGTTAAAAGGCAGGTAGAGGAAAAAGGGCTGATTTTGGTGCCGCTCAATAAACGATACGGATTCACGAGCCAGATTGTCCGTAAGATAGCCGGTATCGTTAATCGGTTTTTCATTACGATATATCGAATTGTACTCGCTTGTTATCTTGAGATTGAAATAGTCATGCGCCCCGTGCCCGAGGAATCCATAGAATTCGTCGAAGCCCCGCTTCAAGGGATGATATTCAGGCTCGATACCTACGTGCCACTTACCCATGACCGCTGTTGCATATCCCTGCCTACTAAGCAGATCTGCCAGTGTAACTTCACTCAACGGCAGTCCGATCCTGGAATCGCCGGGGGCATAAAAGCCGAAGCGCTGCTGATATCGCCCTGTCAACAATCCCGCCCGGGTGGGCGCGCAGACATAGGCACTTGCATACCCGTTTGTCATTCGGATGCCTTCACCGGCCAGCCGGTCGATGTTGGGCGTAGCAACCTCTTTCGGATGCTCGTAGCAGCTCGAATCCCCATAACCCTGGTCGTCGGATACAATCAGCACAATGTTAGGTCGGCCTGCGGCTTTCTGATTTGCTTGTGCAGGATGGGTCTTATTTCCCAGATATAATCCCGATGCTGCCAGCATTGATGAACGTAAAAAATCCCTTCGGGTCATTATATTATTTCTCATTTCTTCAACAGTCATATTCTCCGAAAATTTCATCCGATATTCCTCATAACCAATTTCCTCCGTGTGTTTACTATATACTACTACTTTATTAACAAATTTTACAGGATTTTTCCACAATTTCGTGTAACATATTTACTCCTCGCGCAATTATACCCGTGACAATGGTTGGTACTATGGCAAAAGTTGTAGAGCGAATAGATGATGACTTGGTGTTCAGGGCCCGCACGCAGGCCGAAGCATTGGGCCGGCTGTATGAGATGCACTATGAGCGCATACTGGGATTCTGTGTGTATCGGCTCTTTAACAAAGAGATTGCCGAGGACGTAACTTCCGCGGTCTTTCTTGAAGTTGCTCGCAGTATTAGCACCTTTAGAGGCCGGTCTGTGAAAGATTTCCAAGGCTGGCTGTATGCCATAGCCGCCAACCAGGCAAATGCTTATATAAGAAAGACTACTCGGCGCAAAAAGCTGCTCGAAGAAGCGGCCGGCTCAATGACGGCCTTTGCCCCCTTGGGCACTAATAATTCGCTCCACTGGCCAAAGCTTTACACGGCCATTATGAAGCTAAAGCCGCAGCACCAGACCATTGTTACGCTGAGGTTTTTTGAAAACCTTAAATACGAACAGATAGCTAAAATTTTAGATGTCAAAGAAGCAACCTTGCGAGTCAGCTTACACAGAATAATTAACGAGCTGCGAAACCATTTGCAGGTTGTTTCCGACGAAGAGGCATAAAATGTTTAAAGACGAATCCGAATTCAAAAAAGTTGTAAGTCGGCTGAATATCGACACCGAACCGAACCAGAAACATCGCGATGACCTGCGCCGGCAAATGCTCCGCGTCTTTAAAGAAGCTAATAAGCAATCACAAAAACCATCAACGCCGGATGGCGTTCTAAGGAGAACAATTATGAAAAGTCCGATTACAAAACTTGCCGCCGCCGCGGCAATAATCGTTGCCATACTTGTTGGCATGCCCTTCTTGAGTTCGACTGGTTCGAGTGTTGTTCTGGCTGACGTCCTTGAACGAATGGAACAGACTCGCGCGTTTATGTACAGAACGAAAATGACCATGACCGGCGTTATGATGCCAGGTACACCTGACAGAAAACAAGAGATGGAAGGTACAACTACTATCTCGAATGACTATGGCATGAAAATGGAAATGACTACGACTGATGCCGATTCAGGCAAGATAGAAACATCTCAGCAAATGTATATTATTCCTGACAAAAGAACGGCGATTTCCCTTATGCCCAAGCATAAAAAGTACATGCGGATGGAATTTACTGATGATTTGTTTGCCAGGATGAAAAAACAGAACAATGACCCGCGGGAAATGATAAAGCAAATAATGGGTTGTGAATACATCGAGCTTGGCCGTTCAGTCATTGATGGCATTAATGTTGAGGGTTTCCGCACGACAGATCCCGCCTTTTATGCCGGCGTAATGGAACACGTTGAGTGTACACTGTGGGTGGATGTCGAAAAGTGGCTGCCGGTACGTACCGAAATGGACTTTAAGATGAATGAACAGATGCAGGTACAGGGAGTTATTTACGATTTCCAGTGGAATATTCCAGTTGATGCAAGTGATTTTGAGCCGTTTATACCGGAGGATTATACATCCATGATAGACGACGGCTACAAAATGCCGAGCATGACTGAAGAAGCTGCTCTTGAAGGTTTGAAATTCTTTGCCGAAATTACAGGGCAATATCCGAAGAAGCTGAATTTGATGAATCTTATGCAGGAGTTCTCAGCTATTAAAAGCAGCAAAGAACTAACCGAAGTCGGCCAAGGACTGGATGAAGAAATGGGGCGGTTGACAATGGAGGAACGATCTAAGAAGATAATGGATATGATGCAGCCTGCCCAATCGCTTGGTATGTTCTATATGACGCTGATACAGGACAAAAAGGAACCTGCGTATTACGGCGAAACGGTCACGGTTCAGGATGTTGAAAAGGTGCTTTTACGGTGGAAGATTTCTGATGATCAGTACCGGGTTATCTTTGGAGATTTATCAGCACTGGATGTTAGCGCCGAAGAATTAGCTGAGCTTGAAAAGTCTTCGATGGAAGACGACGACAAAATACCGGGCGTAACCGAAGAAGCTGCTCCCGAAGGTACAGGCGAGCCCACAGCCATTGACCATTACAATCGGGGAGATACCCATTATTTCAATGGTGAGTACGACCAGGCCTTCTCAGAATTAACCAAAGCCATTGAGAAAGACCCGGCCCTTGTTCGTGCCTACGTTACTCGCGGGATGGCATATAACGACAAAAACGAACACGACCTGGCCATCGCAGACTTCACAAAGATCATTGAATTAAAACCAGCCGATCCTCATGCCTACCGATATCGGGGTATGGCCTATGGAAACAAAGGCCAATACGACCTGGCCGTCGCAGACTACAACAAGTCTATTGAAATTGACCCGATGATTGCTGATGCCTACAGTGGCAGGGCTCGTATCTACTACTACAAGGGAGAATATGACATGGCCTGGAAGGATGTTTATAAAGCACAGGCCCTGGGCCAGCAGGTTGATTCCAAGCTTCTCGAAAAGCTTCCTAAGGCTTCAGAGGCAGTTAAATGAATCAATGGCGACTTGAAGGTCTCCGGTAGCGGATTATCTTTGAAGTTTTATCAACTTTGGATGTTAGCACCGAAGAATTAGCTGACCTTGAAAAGTCCTCTTTGAAATAACAGATGTGACATTACGAACAATAAAGCCGGTTCCTGCCGTCAACAAGCAGGATCCGGCCTTTTCTTTTTACAAATATTGTGCTGAGATCAAAATTTCAAACCTAAAGTCCACTTTATTAGAGTAAAATCAGCCCTTGGTTCGTCTATTAGTGATTGAACGTTTAATCTTATTTGCTACTACGGGAACTATGGATGTCTGAAGACAAACATCTGCTGAAACTTCTTCGTCACGGTGACAGTAGTGCACTGCGCCGACTGTATGAGAAATACAGAACTGATTTGTTCACAGTGGCCCTGTCTCTTATACATGATGTTCATACAGCCGAGGATTGCCTTCAGGACGTCTTTGTTCGTCTGGCCCAGGGCGCCGCTGATTTGGATATCCGCCGAAACCTTAAGGGTTATTTGATAAGCTCCGTGGCCAACCGGGCTCGAGACCGGTTGAGAGAAAAAACAAAGCTGTTGGACAGGGCTGAAAACATTGGCTGTTCGGCCGGCGCAACCGACCCGGCCAAAGTCCTCATTAATCGTGAAGAATCAGCTCGTGTTTTCAATACGTTGATGAGGCTGCCCTATGACCAGCGTGAAGTTTTTGTCCTGCATGTGCAGGCCGGAATGAAATTCAGAGAAATTGCCGAATTGCAGAATGTTTCAATCAAAACAGCGATAAGCAGATACCGCTATGGAATTGAAAAACTGAAGGCGCTTCTGGAAAGGAACGACGCAAAATGAAATCTGAAAATCAGATAAAACGATTCGCAAAAAACATACGAATTAAACCTGATGCGGCTGTCGATGAGCGCGTTCTTACCTCTGCCGAAACTGCATTGGCAAAGTCAACAAAAAACCAGGATGTCGTTTCACTGCGGTGTCCTTCAATTTGGAGAACTATTATGAAAAATCCAGTAACAAAACTGGCCGCCGCCGCGGCGATAATTATAGCCGTGCTTATTTGCATAAATCACTTGGGCGGTTCGATTGATGGCGCTACTGTTGCTCTTGCTGAAGTCAGACAAGCACTTGACGAGGTGAAATACATGCACAGTGAGTCCTATGACAAGGAACAGCATTTTCAAACATCGTGGAGCGGCTCAGGAATTTATTGCCATAAAGCTGTTAATGGTTTCTGTGTTTACGTTACCACTGATCCCGATCGTAAGGTAGAGTATTCTCCCAAAACTAAAGCTATTACAATTTCTTGGCCGGGTGATGGATATTGGGGTGCGCATGAAACACCTTTGCAATCAATAAAAAGGAGGCTCGATCATCATGTGAAATATGCTAAGAGGACCGAAACAAATAGAGGACAACTCAATGGGCAAGAAGTGGATGTAGTCAAAATATATGGCACAAGAGAGGACGCCAATGAAATTATTACGATATGGTGTGATCCGCTAAGTCACCTGCCACTTAAACTTCATCGCCGAGATATTACGATAGCGTATTCCTATCCGGAAGAAGCACCGGCTGATATTTATGAATTGGATGCGCCACGAAGTGCTAGAGTGATTTCGACTGTCCCTTCAGA
>CAZWME010000261.1:0-6810 GCA_964634515.1 uncultured Pirellulales bacterium
TGCCCATGGCATATGTAATCGGCGCCCCAAATCAGATTAAGAAAGGAGAGATGGCCGGATACCTCCTCGTCCCTCACGATAGAGTTCAAGAGACATATAACGCCGGATTTTCTATGTATGTCGCAGCCTGGCCTTTGTTGGAGGAATATCCGGGGCGTCGCTTTCAAACAGGCCTGTTCGGCACCTGGATGCACGCTCAGAATGATCGTCCCAAGCCTATTGAAAGGATGTACTCCGATATCGAGGGCGGTCTGGGCTGGTGGCGTGACACGCGATTCGCCACGGAAACGCCGAAGTTCATTATGGGCGGGGTGCAGTTGAATTTCCGTGCATGGGCCAACGGCCCCGGCGCCGGCAAGGGAAGGGACTGGAGTAAGCCGCAAGGCAAGTACGGTGTGGCACAACTGAGCCCCTGGGTGCTGTGGCCCCCCGATGGCCTGAATCTGAAACAGGGCACATGCGGCCAACTGTTCGGATACGGCTATTTGCCGCTTCCGCTGACCGGGGTGAAATCCACTACGGCCGGGAAAAATGTGCCGACCGGAAATAACTGCTGGACCTTGTTTCTCAACACGGGAAACTTCAAAGGCCCGGTTGCTTTCTTCACTCCCTATTTCTGGTCCAGCGTGACTGTGGAAGATCTTCGACTGGCTGGAATGTTTCTGGATAGCCGTCCCTCCAATCCCAATAGGGCCTTACAAATGGAGACCCAGTATGTCCCCAGCGTCCAGGCCACCGACAAGAACGGCCGGATCTATGCCCGAATAGCCCCAACCTCGTTTCCACGAGGGCCAAAGGGCGATTCGGCGGTCGTGCACCGCGTTACCGCCTACAACAAAAAGGCGCTCTGGAATAAGGTCAGGGCCTGGTTTGAAGGCGGTCCCCCGGCCAGTGGCGCTATCGAACCTGCGGGTGCTACTGTGCATACCTTTCCAGGACGAGGCGGGGCAACATGGAGGATCTATGACCGCTCGGTCCCCAGAGAAGAAAGGGTGCGCATTGCCTGGGATTCTTTTGCCACTCCCACGGCGATTGATTCAATTACCTACGGGTTCCGATGGAACGAGCAACTGGTTACAAGAAAAGATACCACCGACGGCCCGCTGGTGACGCTCCCTGAATACTTTCAACTGGTAAAAGATAATAACAAAAAGGCCCGATGGGTTGTGGTGCATCCAGAAGATGTTCCTGAAGAAACAGGACTGGCCGAAGTTAGCTTTAGTCGCCCCCTCGATGATCCATCCAAACCCTATGTCACTCCTGATGATCCCGAGAGTTGCTGGAAGAAGCCCGGCCCCGTGGCAGGTCCTTTCCATGTCCATCCGGGGGACGGCAGCGTGGTGACATACTACTGGTATCGATTCGCCGACCAGCCTGCATTACTCAACGCCGATTTAACCGATAAAGAACGCCAGGCCCTGCAGTCGCGGGTGGAAAAACTACACCGGAACTGGAAAAAAGACCGCGACTACCTGGAGCCGCCCGGGATTGGAAAACTGGCGGATATTGAACCGGCCTTGATTGTAAACCCGCCGCCCGGATTAGAGGTAGGCTATGTGCCCATCGCCACACGACAGGCAGCAAAAGAATAGGTTTGCTTTGGCCCAATGTTGTTCGCTGCCTTGGCAGGAAAAACAGATATGTAAATGGTGAAATAGAAATCAAAGAGTTGAAGGAAGATGAGTGGCCTGTTACGTTGTTGCAAAATCCGCATTTTTAAAACTTAAAACTCGGGACCGCCATTCGAGACGGCCACCTGTTTTTCCCGAATACATATATCAATGATGTCTCGCTCGCTAATCTAAAGAATATTTTCACTATTGATGTGGATTTTTCAAGACAAATAATAATTCACATCTCGCATGATAGAGCCATATTCACTTTTTATGTTGTATTTTCTTAACCTAATATGTACACTTAATTTTCCCGGTTTTATAAATCAACAACGAAAATCACAATGAAGGGCAAAATATTATGGAAAACAGCATCATTCAACGACGTCAGTTCCTGAAATCCACTGCGGCAGTCGGAATGGGATTGGTCATTCTGCCCACCGGTACGCTTTCCGGTGCCAACGCGCCCAGCAACAAGCTCAATGTAGCCCTGATCGGTGTGGGGGGCCGGGGTCGGGCTCACCAGGGTCCCATTTCAAGCGAAAACGTTGTGGCCCTGTGCGATGTGGATGAGAACAACCTTGCCAAGGCCGCGGAGAAGTTCCCGAAAGCCAGGCATTACGTCGATTGGCGCAGGTGCCTCGATCAGAAAGGCCTGGATGCGGTTGTCTGTTGCACCACCGACCATACACATGCGTTCGTCGCCAACTGGGCTATGAATCGGGGATTGCATATTTTCTGCGAGAAGCCAATGGCCAACTGCGTGCACGAAGCACGGGTAGTGCGCGCGACCTATCTCAAGAACAAACACAAGATTGCCACACAATGCGGAACGCAGCGACATGCCAATCCGAACTTCAACCGTGTGCGTGAACTGATTGTAGATGGAGCTATCGGCGAATTGTCGGACGTCTATACCTGGGGCAACCGCCAAATTCCCCGGCCCGGCTACCTGCCCGCCCAGGGCGAACCGCCGAAGCATCTCCATTATGATCTGTGGCTCGGGCCATCGCCCTGGCATCCTTACAATCCGGGATACATTGGTGGTTGCCTGAAGTGGAACATGTACTGGGACTTCGGTAGCGGCCAAATAGGTGACATGGGCAGCCATACGATGGATCTGGCATGGAACGCGATTGACACCGAACTGCCAACAACGGCTCGGGCCAAGGGTGATCCATTCAATCCCGACGTTACGCCGGTCATGATGGAGAGCCACTTTGACATGCCTGCGAACAAGTGGCGCCCGGCCATACGTTTAGGCTGGTACCAGGGAGGCGCAATGCCCAGATCGCCCAAACCTTATGTTGACTTGAACAAGATCGGGCACGGTGTGATGTTCAAGGGCAGCAGGGGTTATGTCATTGCCGATTTCGGCTCGCGACTGGTACTGCCTTTTGGTGACGACGCCGACCTGACCTACTACAAGAAACGCAGCGAGGACGAGGTCATCCCTGATATGGGTCACTTCCAGGAGGAATGGACCAATGCGTGCAAGGGTGACCTTAAGACCTCGTGTGACTTCGAGTATAGCTGCAACCTGATTGAGACGATGCTGCTGGGATTGGTGGCATATCGCGTCGGTAAGAAAATCGAATACGATGGCAAGCGTGGGCGAGTTACTAACAGCACTAAGGGCAACGAGCTGCTCAGCCGGAAGTATCGCCCCGGCTGGACACTTAACGGCTAACGCTGGTGATAGAGTACCGTGGTATAAGATTCGGATTCCATACAAACATGTTTAGCATAGGCTCTGATATTTCTCAGCATATGTAATCAGACGTGAATATGTTATTCCGGATGCGAGGATGATTTGTCATCATTGAACATAGACAGTATCTCACTCGATACCGGTGGGCATCCGGGAACAAACTTTCCACAGTTCTTGTGTTTAGCTGTACAGTTACCAACGCACAAAGTACCGTAAGGTAATTCTTCATGACCTTTCCCGATTGCGATAATAATATCCTTATCATCAGACGTGCTACCATGTAACTGTTGTCCATATTGCCTTAGAAACATCAATAATGTTGACTGGCATGCACTGCAGGATTGTTGATCTAAAATAGTAAAACCTGTAAATTCTATCGATAGCTCCTCAGGCGGGAGGGCAAAAGAGTCCTGAATGTCCTTCCAGTTTTGAGGATTTACGGCGATCGAATCAAGATCTATTACACCATATCCTCTTTGTGAACCTATCCGCAGATGTGGAATATCTTGTGCAGGTATTCCCATTATTGCACATGCAACAGAATCTGTGGCAAAGGCATCGGCACCAACTAATACCACACCCAATGATTTAGGTTTACCCGCACTGGGCCCCAGCCCTTCCATACCAATTGTTCCATCAATGATTGATAGATGAGGATGTAACACCGAAGACATGTCGGCAATGGCTATATCCAATGGCTTTTCTTCGTGGCCGGGAAGCTGTGGCAGCATATGAAAATCTACTTTGGAACGTCTCCACAAACATCCCTTCATATTTTTCACCGATAGCGTTACACCCGTATGCATATGAGTTTTCATCACAGGTATTGAGACGATAATATCATATTCTGTAATCTCCCTGCATACCTTAAGTGATTTCATCGCAATACCGGCCGGGATTTCACAAGTCACATACCGGCGTACATCCATATCGATTAACGGGCAGTTTCGTATTTTGGCAACAGCAGTAATACCACTACTTTCAAAGGCATCAAACATCGTCACGCCGGTTATTGGGCTTTCACCAACAGCAACATCGGCCCCTGCTTCTCTGAAAGCATCAATTGCAGCAGATAAGACTTGCGGATGTGTTGTAATACCTGTTCCAGGTTGTACGTTCCGCCCCACATTAGGCTTAAGCAATACGCGTTTGTCCTTTGAGGGTGATAAATCGATATATGAAAGGGCTTTTCGCGTGTTATTGTAAGGGTCATCTCCGGATGACCAATAAACCGAAGGTAAAGACTTATCAAGTTTGAAAGGTGTATGCGATATCAGTTTTCAATACTCCCAATAGGTACTTCCTGCAAGTTATCTGCCTCTGCTGTTGACATATCTATTTAATTCAATTCAGAGCTTCTTGCCCTGCTTTTCATGCTCGTTAATTGCTTCCTTCGGAAAGAGCATATTCATCGAAAAAGCTTTCCGGATACTCAGAGTATCTGCTACTATTGTAACAAATCTTTTGTTCATCTCCAACCCAACAAATCGTAAAATCTTGATTAAGAATCATACTATTGTTCACCACCTATATAGGCAGGTAGAAATTCGCAGATGCGAGGCCCCCGGCAGAAAAGCAAGCGGACATTGATTTGGAATCGTACACTTATGCAGAGTTTAAAATCAAATACTATAGACCTTGCATGGAACGGTTTCTGCAAACACTTATACATTGACGGTGCGGAGGTTGTTAGGAACACCGGCCTTTTATCCAGCCTGTAAGATGAGAACGCTAACTTAAACTACGAATTATCACCGGAATTGACGATTATCTTCACATGGTTTTCTTTTATGAATCGTTCGACCTCGGCAAAAGAGGGAACTCCACTGGTACATCCCAAGGCAGTTGCACCAAGTGCGCCGACCGCGCTGGCGAATTCGAGCATTCGCACCATGTCCCAGTCTCGACCTTGAGCTGCCACTATCCCGGCCGTAAAACAGTCTCCACATCCGGACGGGTCTATTATAGGTACACGAAAGATTCCCATTTCTACAGTGCGCACACCATCGTCTGCATAAAGCCCTTTTGGGCCTCGGGTAATTACGACCGTGCGCGCCCCGGTCCGGCGTAAGGCTTTCGCCTGGCTTGCCGGCGTAGTTTCCCCGGTGATGATTCGAGCTTCATCTTCATTGGGAACAAATATATCCACGTGCTCGAGCAAGGGGAGACATCGACTCGGATCAACACCGCTGCCCTGAGAGATGCACACATTGAACACAATCCGGCAATTTCGCTGATGCGCCTGGTAAAGCAGATTGGCTAATGCTTCGTCATTCCAGGCACCGAGTTTCAAATACCCTCCGACCAGCACTATGCCGTTATCAGGAAGCAAATCCATTGACACATGCTCACCGCTAAATTCAGCTCCCACACCCGGGGCATGAATAAAACGCCGATCCTCGCCTTGTATGCGGAGAATAAATGTCGATGCAGTCTGGCCTTGTGGTTCTCGTCGTACTCCAAGTACATCCAGGCCTAATGAATGCAACTGATTCAGCAGCAGCTTGCCGAGCGCATCATCTCCTACAAAGCCTGTGATGGCGACCTGTTCTCCCATGCGACACAATGCAACCGCCGTGTTCAAGGCATTACCACCAGGATAGACCACCATTTCTTCGGTCAATAGGTGCTCACCCGGCTCAGGAAGCCGCGTCAAAGGACTTGCGAAAATGTCGGCTCCCAGGTCCCCGATACATAGAATCTTTTTTACGTTTTTGGATGTATTCACGGATTGCCTCCGATAATAGCGCCTGGATTAATCAATCGCGGCCGTATTTGTCTTCGTAACGAACCTTATCTTCATCCTGTACGTCACCATAAGCCACTTCCATCATGCGAAATAATTGGTCACCCCGGTTGCAGAGACGATGTTTGGTTCCTCTGGGGATATAGATTTCATCAAAGGCTTTGGGTTGGAGCACTTCGTCCCCGATCTGGACCTGGGCATTATCTGTAAGCATAATCCACAATTCGTCAAAGTTTTGATGAGATTGCAGACTTCCTTGTTCTCCTGGTTTCATCTCCACAATCCATACGGTACACGGTTGATTGCGTGCGTACTCCCGATACCGTCCCCATGGCCGTTCAATAACATGTGGTCGATGAACCATCCTGATACTCCTTAAATCATTTCAATTGAATCCATACTACCGTGTCCCGGCCGGAACTAACAGGCGCGGTATGGAGAAACTGCATTATTTACTTAACAACTTAAAAGAATAGTTCTCAACACTCCTTACGCACCAAGTTACAAATAATCCTGAATTCTTGCAAGCTCTTAATCAATAGAATACGCACGTACTTATTCAGCCTTTTTGACAATAAACAAATATAATTTTTTGAATATCGACCTTTATGTAAAAAGGGAAAAACCTCATTAGACAATTGCATAACAAACAGACCTTTGTTATCTTAGTGCATTTAGGAGCACAGAAAGAGCCTTTTATAACGATTATCTTTATATCAGGAAATGATAAATGAAAGCCT
>CAZWME010000262.1:0-6787 GCA_964634515.1 uncultured Pirellulales bacterium
TGCCCTGGTCCAATCGCCAATCATCAATTGCCTGCCATTTAAAGCTGCCGCCGTCTTGAGTCAGTTCTTTATATCCAATCGCCGTAGCCACAAATCTTTCTACAGGCAGAAAATCGTCTCTGGCCATAAGACCTAATTTTTCCTTTGGCTTTTGCCATGCGGCCAGTGTAAACATTTTGCCCCACGGACTGTAGTTCAGATATTCCAGCTTATGTACTCCCGCTTCCAGAGAAACCTTACCCTGTTTTTGCCCCCGGATACCGGAGCGGTAACTGTGTTCGCCGGGCCAGCTTATAACCAGCTTACCATCGACGAGCAGATGCGATGCCCAATTCGAGGCCGTAGCGAAAACATACTGACCGGCTTTCTCAATCCGGAAGAAACCCTCATGCCGATATAGCGCAAGGCGCGGTTTTTGACCTTTCAAATCTGATAAATGATGAGTTGGAAACGAATGATGAACATTATCAACCAAAGTCCTGTCCACAGGCTTAGCGGCATTATTCCACACCTTCAATAATCCCGACAGTTTCTTACACTCAGAATAATTTTTCGTCGTATATCTTGTCTCTAAAGTTACTCCCGCTTTTGGTTCCCATACCGAAGGTGCAGGTTTATACTTATCTTTCTGCACAAGATAAACGAAATAGATTGTACTGCCGCGGGAATTGTCGAAAAGAATTTCCATCGGCTCATCCTGTTGGGCCTGAAAAATCCGGCTGGGGACTTCCTGCCCTATAGCGGTAAAAACGGCCGATTCGAAATCCCTCGCATCATACCCCGGCATATAGAGCTTCGCATAAGAGACCTCCGGATTTTCACCTCGCAAAAGAAAACCTGCGTCAACCAGACTTAGCCGCCGCTTGCCTTTCATATCGGAACCGCTTGTTGCCAATTTGATTTCCTTCGCTGTCGATGGAAGACCAACATTAATTTCGATAGGCAGCATATACTTGGTTATCGGTTCGGATTTGTAAATTCTCCTTTTGTCGGCATAAACCTCAAGCCTGACAGACATATTCGGATCAGCCCTGTCACTAAGCCCGGCCAAGGCTACAAAACGCCTGTACTCTTTCTTGTGTTTGTAAGTGGCCTTCCCGGGACAGGACATGGTGATGCCCTTCTTATAGACTTTTCCATTGAGCCTGTAGTATGAGCCATTCCATTGCCTTTTGTCATCTGATTTTCTCGAATCAGACAGGTGAACATTAGGTGCCTGGGAGTAAGCAGGGTCTTTTTCAATGCGAATTCGAAATGTCGCATCATCAAGATGCCACGGAACGGACCTTTTATTTTCTGCAGTCCGCCCGATATTGCAGCCAACCAAAACTACCGCAGATGTAAACAGCAACCATATTATCCGCCCTTTTGACAACACTACTTTCAACATATCGTAACTAAATCCAAAAATGTTCCTTTATTATTTATCCTGTCTGCTGTTTTCGCTATTCTGTCCTTTATCTTTGCCCTGTGCCAACGCCTCGAAATAGGCGCTTATCATATGCTCATACCCCTTAAAACGGTTCTGTTGTGCCCTCGAAAGCACATCGTTCAGCTTCTTGTCCGTTGCTTTATCACCGCTATATTGCAGCGCGATTTGTCTGCCTAACGCCCGGTGTGATTTCTTCAGCGAGTCGACAACTTCATCGTAAGCTCCTCGGATGCCCACACCGCTGCGATTCTTTATAGACTCTTCTACTCCTTTCATCGCTTGAATGGACTGTTTAAGTTCCATTGTGGGCAGATTATGATTTTCGAGCTTGAGCACAAGCTCCTGAGCCGACTGACGGACATTGAGCTGCTTTTCCTCTGTAGCTTTCATCATATCCAATACTTTCGGAGGCAGCTTACCACCTACCCCGAACATAGTAGAGCTGTCGCTGCCCTTGCCAAGACCTGTTCCTCCCGTCTGGGCCTTCGTGTCCTCATCCTTGACCTGCCCGCTTTCCAGAGGTGTGTTCGATGCTCGTTCCCGCAGACCGTACTCATTATCAGAAAGCGCCTTGGCTACCGGCTCTACCAACTGACCGTCGGACATACCTGTACGGCCGGCCCCACTGCGACCCTGAATGACATTATCCTCCGGCTTCTGGTCGCCGGTTTTGCCCTTGGCACTGGTACTGCTTATCGTACCATCGGCAACCGGCCCCGCTGTATGGTCCAGTGAATTAAGATAGCTGCCGATATCTTCAACCTCAGGACGCATCTCTTCTTCCGTCGTAATCATATCAGACAAAAGATCCTCCAGTTCCGACGGCAACTCTGCTAACGGCGCAAACAACTGCTCATCCTCGGGTATTTCTGCGATAAATTGTATGTTGTCACGAAAACCAAGCGTCGCCTCACAGTTTATCATCAGCTCCTCGGCCATCTCCACCTCTTCGGTTTCAAGCCGATGGGCGTCCACTCGTGCTTGACGCATATCTGCCGCTTCCATCGCTTGTTCGGCAAGCGCCTCGGCTTCCTCGTAGAGACTTTTCATCGAGTCAACCAGGGCGTCGTCGCCGAAATCCAAAAGATCCAGATTCGTAAAATCGTTCACTACATCAGACAAAACCTCCGCCAGTTTGGATTGGTCCATCGCAAGCTCTTCCAGCCTCTCCTCATCCTCTGAGCTGAAATCTTCAGGCGGCTTGTCCATTATCATTTCTCTTTCCTGCATGATCTTTTTTTGTTTCTTGATGAAATCATCCAGTTCTCTGGTCATTTCTTTGAGCGATTCTTCTACACTCATATCAAGCGACTCGGTACTTTCTCCTAAAATCTCCGCCGCCGACTTTTCCGACGCCGCCTGGCTCTGCTTGGCAACAACTCCTTTGAGCGCTATGAGTTGTTCGAGAAGATAGCCTTGAAGTTTTTCCACAGACCCAAGTGAACGAGAGACATCGGGTTTACCAGCCAACCGGACGGATTTGCCCTTTGATTCCGTTTCAATAATCGCTCCTATTTTCTCCATTATCCGGGAATGCTCACCATCTCTGAATTCAATAAGTTTATTCACAAACCGCGGACGCGGTAGCGATGATACCTTCCAGGCCTCAGTCATAAAATCGCCCACAAGTTTCTGCTTCTTGCTCAATTCGCCTTGATGCCTCTGAAGGCTCTCGATGTTTTCAGCTTCTTTCCTGTTTTTATCAATTACATCATCCAGATTCGTCAACACATTTTCCGTTACACCTAAGGCCGCCTGCTGGGCCTCAATGGCCTTGTTCAGAGCCGCAAAAGCAGAACCCTGTGGGTCATCAGCCGAAATCGTCAGCTCGTCTAATGACTTGACCTGGAGTGTTACAGGCTGCGATTGACCCTGGTGCTTCATTGGGCTGAAATCTTCACAGAACGCCTGTAAAACATAGACCGAACCCGGCTTGAAAACACCGGCATCAACACTCAATCGAAGATTTTCAGCCACTTGCTCCTTTCGTCCGGGCGGCCCTTCGTATTTCCACTGTTGTATTGTTTCCGCCGGGCTGTTCGCACGAATTTGTCCAAGGGTTACATATATTTGGCCGATTCCAAAATCGTCGCTGGCTTGTACGTCAAACTTCAGCCTTTCTCCCGGTGTTACTGTAAGATTTTGCTCGGTATCCACAAATTCAACTTCCGGCACACTGTCTTGTTGTAGCAGAATAGCTCCCGAAGCAATGGTAATACGCCTGTCACTTTCTGCCCCTTTGACCTCAAGCCGGTAAGAGCCGGACTTTTTTAACTGAGTCTCCGCACGCCAGATGCTGTCAATATTTTTAAACGCAATCGTTTTATCCGGTGTCTTCCACCACAGACCTTCAGCCTGCTTGTCCAGTTTCACATCCACAACTACCTGCGAATCGACCAATCCCGAGAGTGTCTCCGGCGGACCCATAGTGCTCACCTGTCCCAGACCGGTATAAGCAGGAGGTGAAACATGAAACTGGGATTCTTTTACTCTCGGCACCGTATTGACCATTACCTTTATACTGGAACTGTAAGTGTCCGCCGCAAATACGCGAAAAGCAAACGGCCTCTCCACTGCTGAAAAAGTATAGTTAAACACTCCCTTTTTGCTGCCCTCCGCCTGCATGGTTGCACTTTTACCTTTGTCCTTTTCGGTACTTATATAGTCCACACCGTCCATCCAGACTATCTCAGGATAACTCCGCAGCTCTCCGTTACCTCCCTTGCCTTTAACTTCAACCGACACAATCAAATCATCAGCCTCTGCAATTGTTACGTCTCTGTCCGGCGTAACTCTCAGCACCACCGAACCTGCCGGCGGAACATCAGACAAAGGCCGCATGAACCTCGCAAAGGCGTTAGCCACATAACGGCTCTGACCGATACCATATATCATCCACAAAAGCAGGATAATCAAAAACGCTATCAGCCATTTTCTTATTCTCCGCTTGTCCCAGAGTTTTTTCAGGTCCGCTGTTGACATTAAGGAAACGGCGGTCCCTATTGTTCGCTCGGCAAATGGTTTCTCTCCTGAGTTAAATTCGCGTGACTCAAAACAAAGAGCATTAATCAGCATGTTTTCCGGCACATTATGTTCGCGCTCAAGAAGTAATGCCGTTCCCTCAAGTCCCTCAATCTGTAAGATCGGTGTCAGTATGTTCTTCCAGAATTCAAATATAATCAAACCCACCCAGCCCAAAACTATCGCAAGGCGTAATCCGGGCGGAAAATGCAAAAGGTTGTCCATAAAACAAAGCAAAAGCCATACACCGAAGCAGACCGTCCCCCACACCAAACCTCCTAAAACAAACCGGTTTGCCATCATTATCCGGCGGCCTCTGGATATGGTCTCTCGAACCAAATCGGTTTGTTGATTATCTTCAAAATCCATAACTTTCTTCCTCTACGGTTTAATTTCACGGCTTGGACCTACAATAACAGTATCATCCTTTTGGTTCAACTCCCAAAGCTTTTCTGAAATAACAACTTTCGGCGTAGGATTCTCCGGCAGCAGGATAACGCGGAAAAATGTACCGCGAGAAGACAATATCAGCTCCTGATTTCTCCTGTCATATTTCCATCGCCAGATACTCAACCGCCAGGGTTCAACAACTGTCCCCAATTCTCTGTCCCACTCCCCCCCTATCTTGCCAAAATGGGTCGGAGCAACCTTGCGGCGTAAATTCACTAAAGTCAGCACCTCATTGCTGCCTTTAATCTCCAGCACTCCTAAAAGTTTCTTGTCGTTATAAAAATCTCTGTGTCTTTTTATATGGTCCTGTGCAATTGCAAATAACTTTCTGTCCTGTTCCTTTGGCCACCCAACAATATATTTCCCGTCCTTCCTGGCAGCTAAATAAAACTCCTCACCAAACGCGGACTCGACCACACAGGTATCATCGTTGTCGGTCATCTTTGTTGGTATCGGAGTTAAAGATTCCTTCGTTACGGCCTGAACTGCATCCCCAGGACCAAAACGCATATCAATAAATTTTACATTAACTTTGGCCGCAATGTTTTTTCCTTCGTCTAAGAGTTTTATTCTGCTGATATAAACCAGCTCATCAAGAGATGTCCCCTCTCTTCCTCGCTGTTTACTCCGTAAAACCAGCCTGTGTGTTTTCTCTTTTGTTTTAAGATATACAGTCGCAGTATATAGATGTCCCTGCAGAGATTCGTCACTGTTGAAAATCAACGTAGCAGCAAGATATCGCAACGGATACGGCCTGCCCGAATATTCCTTTGCGGCAGGGGAATAATCCGCTTCACCTGTCTTTTCGTTGTACTTTGTAGTTTCAATGAACTTCCAACTGCGGCGTATCTCTTCCTTTTCAGGATAAATACGAATCTCCCGAATCGGCTCAAAATTAAAATTCCTCACCTTGCCGTATTGAACATCCTCGCCGGTTACCATATCCTTGGTTTTAAGCGTGCCTCCTCTCGGTACATTCAGCTTAAAACTGCGGCCCGGCGTCAGCGAAATCTTGCCGGTCAGGACCTTACCATCGGAAAAATATACCGCCGCAGTCCTGCCCGTACTTTTGTCCTCTGCTGTTTCGCCGAAAAGAGTTTCACCCGAAGCACCCCACACCAAAGTACCGGGCCATACTAATAAGCAAAAAACACAGAACCAAAACTCAATATTATTTATTTTAGGTAGCCTCATTTTTTCTGCTCTTTTTCCAGCTTTGTTCTCTGCACAATTATCCAGTACCATTAAATTAAAACAGATTCATCTTACGCCGCATCGTCCATTCCAACATAAGAATTACCAAAAATATCACAATGTATATATACTTATCTTGAACCAGCGAAATCTCCACACTGACCGCATAATCTATGATTCTGCTTCTAAGAGTCTCTACCAGATCGTCAAGCTCGTTTTCTCGAAAATATGAACCCCCGCTTCGCATCGCCAGGTTGTCAAGAAACGCATGGTCAACTTCAAGATTCGCGCCTTCATTCACACTCGGCCCCACTACCAATGTCTTTTCATAAGACTCTAACAGTTTTTCTCCAACATGAGCATCAACCTTAAACAGGTATTCGGCCCTCTTGGAAAAAACCATTTCCGCCCTAAACGTATTCTCTCTGCCCATCACGGGTTCGACAGAGACAGGCTGTGGTTCCTCACCCGCCTTCAATGCTGCCTTCAAATGCAACTGCCCGGGATTATAACGCCCGGCAACACGAATCGTAGTAGTCGCCTGCTCGCCGGGTTTGTAGCTTTTTTTGTCCCACTTGACACCAACAAAACGCTCACCTTCCTCCCATTGCGACACGTTCCTGACCGACTGCCGCCAAAATTGACTGTAAGCCTGCTTAAGCAAATTGGATTCCTGGGTCCATTTCCACA
>CAZWME010000263.1:0-6782 GCA_964634515.1 uncultured Pirellulales bacterium
ACAGTGCGTCAGCAGTCGTACTCGATTCTAAATTGACAATTAGCCCAAAGGTTTTGCACAGAAGTGAAATACAAGACTTGGATGGTTCAGCTTTTGGAAGTTTTACTTTTTAGCCAGATAGTCATTAATCGCAGCCGCGGCGATTCGGCCCTGACCCATTGCGAGGATGACGGTGGCGGCCCCGAGGACAATATCTCCGCCAGCATAAACACCTTCCATTGAGGTTTTGCAGTTTTCATCGACAACTATATTGCCCCACTTGTTGAATTCCAGGTCCGGGGTTGTCTGACGAATCAAGGGATTTGAACCGTTGCCGATGGCCATTATACAAGTATCAACGTCAATTCTGAATTCTGAGCCTTCTATCGGAATTGGGCGGCGCCGGCCGGAATCGTCCGGTTCACCAAGTTTATACTTAAGGCATTCGATGGCAACGACATGGCTGTCCTGGTCACCGATTATTCGTTTTGGACTTTGCAAAATATGAAATTCGATTCCTTCTTCCTTTGCGTGATGAACTTCCTCGACTCGGGCGGGCATTTCCTTTTCGGTTCTTCGATAGACCAGATAGACCTTTTCGGCTCCGAGCCTAAGGGCTGTTCTCGCTGAGTCCATAGCGACATTTCCGCCGCCGATAACGGCGACTTTCTTTGAAACGGCTATTGGTGTGTCTGCTCCTCTGCCAAAGTCATATGCCTTCATAAGATTTGCGCGTGTGAGATACTCGTTGGCACTATAGACACCGATAAGTGATTCTCCTTCAATCCCCATAAATCTCGGCAGGCCTGCCCCGACACCGATATAGGCCGCATCAAAGCCGTCCTCGGTTAGCAATTGCTCGAGGGTTCTTGTTCTGCCGACGATGAAATTATAGACGATTTTGACGCCCATTTTGGTCAGGGTATCAATTTCCTCCTGGACAATGGCTTTTGGGAGCCTGAATTCAGGGATTCCGTAAATCATTACGCCGCCCGGTTTATGAAAAGCCTCAAATATTGTAACATCATGACCTGCCCTTCTGACATCAGCGGCAGTAACAATACCACCTGGACCAGATCCGATTATGACGACTTTCTTTCCGGTTTCGGCGGCGACTGGTGGGACTGTATCGGCATTTTGGTCGAGGTCGGCGACGAATCTTTCGAGTCGGCCGATCGAAACGGCTTTTGTAGGGTCTTTGAATTTTATTCCGACAGTGCATGCTTGCTGGCACTGAACTTCCTGTGGACAGACCCGGCCGCATACAGCCGGCAACAAAGAATTTTCCTTTATGATACCCAGGGCTTGCTGATAGTGGCCTTCGGCAATGGCAGAAACAAAGTCTCTTATTCTGATTTGCACGGGACAACCTTTAATGCAAGGAGCCTTTTTACACTGTAGGCAGCGCATAGCTTCCAGTCGGGCGTGTGTTTCTGTATAGCCGGTTGCCACTTCGTTAACGTTACGACTTCTGACGGCGGGGTCCTGTTCGGGCATGTCCTGCTGGGGTATGTTGTATCTGTCGCTTGGTTTGAGCTTATCGGTTTTTTGCTTTTCTAAGAGCTGCTGGAGAAGCTGCTGTCTTTGTTTATCTGTCACTGTAAGTGGTTCCTAACAATTGTCGAGAAGTATCTGCTGCTTTAAAGGGCAGATATATTAAAGGTTTTATTTGTCCAATCCAATTTTACATTGGTGTTGATTATATTGTTCATATGCCTTTTTTTCCTGGTCTTTATAGGCATTCAATCTTTTCATCATCAGGTCAAAGTTGACTTTGTGTCCGTCAAATTCGGGCCCGTCCACGCAAACGAATTTTGGCTTATTATCAAATTCAATTCGGCAGCCGCCGCACATGCCGGTCCCGTCAACCATAATAGTATTTAGTGATACTTGTGTGGGTATATCGAACTGCTTTGTTACCTCGCAGCAAAACTTCATCATAATAGCCGGGCCGATAGCAAATACCTGGTCCGGCTTTGGATTGTGCTGGCAGAGTTCTTTCAATGGTTCGGTCACTAATGCTTTTCGTCCATAGGAACCGTCATCGGTTGTGATTATCAATTCGTCGCTTATCTGTTTGAATTCTTCTTCAAGGATGATCAGCTCTTTATTTCTTGCTCCGAGAATGCTGACGATTTTGTTGCCTTCTTCTTTCAGGGCTTTTGCTATGGGCAGCAAGGGTGCATTGCCGATACCGCCGCCAACACAGACGACAGTACCGAAATTTTCGAGATGAGTCGGAAGACCCAGAGGCCCTGCGACGTTGGTGATTTCGTCACCCTCCTGCAAATCAGCTAATTCGGCGGTGGTTTTGCCGAGACGCTGCCAGATAAGTCTGATAGTGCCCTTTTCAGGGTCGGCGCCGGCTATTGTCAGGGGGATACGTTCGCTGTATTTGTTATTTATGCTTATAATAACGAATTGGCCCGGTTTTCTCGCCTGCGCAACCAGCGGCGCCTCGATTTCAGCGGTGAAAACGTTCTCTGAAAGCTGTTTTTTAGATATTATTTTGTGCGGCATTTTTGTTTCTTTCAGACTAAAATTCCCAGAAGTGAAAATTATCATAAAGACAGATCTGTTTGTCAAGAATTATTGTACCCCGTATTGGTGAAAAAGGTGTATTGAGAATTGATATTGTGACTATCCGATATTAAATCCCGCCGGATGACAGTACCTCAGATACCCTTCGGCCTTAGTTCAGAAATTTCTTGCCGGAGCTTTTCGTTAGTGGCCGTTAATTGGGTTATTTGCCTATACCTGGCTCTTACCCAAAAAAGAAGTATGACTGATATGATTAGAGTAAACACCGCAAATACTGTTAACATTACCATTAACCGCGTCTCGGCTGTGGCGGCAGCTTCCATCTGTTCAATCGGAGTTAGTCCTAATGAAATAATATGCAGCCCTTTTATGATTAAGCTTTCTGTTATCACATTGCGTCCTTTCGATTCTATTAATTATGTGGCGAGGCTTTTCAAATTAGTTTTTGGAACTCAATTGTTGCTTCTACATGTCATTTTATTTTTATAGACGAATTTAGTATATTACTCATGCCAGCGATCTATTTCGAAGCGCACTAACTCTTCATTTACACTTGCATCTCTCAGCGAAGCATCATACATAAAGACACCGGAGTTTCTCATGTCAAAGGTTTCGGCTACAACCGCCCCATATACATTGGCGGAATTGTTCATTATGACATCAGCGTTAGGGGCATATATAGTTCCGTAGAAATCACTGCTGTTTTTGAATCGTAATTCTTCACAACTGTCGAGACCGTATATTTGCAGGCTCCCTGGGTCTTCGGTTTCGTTATTAACCGAGCTTGAGTTTTTTCCTTCGAAATCCCCGCCTAAATACAGCGTCAGAGAAGCATCCGGTTCTATCTGCAACTCAGCGGAATTGCCAAGCGTTATATCGCCGATAATATAGAGGATAACGTCTCCATCAATGATAACCGTTTCGCTGTTCCCAAGGTCAATGCTGCTATACTTGCCGGAACTGCTTATTGTTGTATTATTATTGATAATCCCGCTGGACGCCAGAGAGTCTATTGCCTCCGGTACCGTTATCGGCAACAGCTCCATTTCCTCGCTCAGGGTTGAGGTCGTACCTTCGATAATTGCACTGTTTCCTAACTCAATAGCGGTATCAGTGTCTCCGCCAACACCCACAACAACGTCCCCCCTTATAACCGCAGAATTTGCCAGGTCCACAGAGCCGTCCGCGATGCTGTTCGTTCCGACTTTCATATTTGCATCACTTGCGTCGTAGTTATACCAGTCCACTTCGGTCGAATTGGCCAGGTCTATAAACCCCTCTGTGAAGATTGCCGCTTCGAATGGTCCCTGTAATTGTAAAGTGCAGCTTACTGTTCTTTGGTACTGACCGGATGTTCCGGTAGATAGGATTGTATAACTGCCGGAATCAACGGTAACTGTGTAACTATAAACTGCGTCGAAATTAGGCAGGCTTATTTGTGTTTCCAGCGGCAAGGTGCTGTCATTCCATGGCTTGATTTTCAATTGCTCGTTCATCTCAAAGAGGGCCTTTGTCAGCCCGGCATCAGCGGCGCATCGAGCTGCGATGTCCGAAGTGGTTCGTATAGAAATCGTGCGACTTTTTAAACCCAGATTCAACAGCCCCATGCCCGTTGAAATCAATAATACTACCACAAGCATCACCAGAGTTATGGCAGAGCCACGCTTTTTTAATTTTAGCAGCTTTTTCATGTTTATCTACCTCTCATTTTAGAATACAATTTGTTAGTTGTTCATAATCGCAGATGTGATAACTGTGTTTGTCTGTGTTCCATTATCAAATTTAAGTACCATTTGGATGGACCGGCCGAGTTGCTCGAACGTGCAATCGGATACGTTCTCACAGACAGTTTCGATGTTTAATGTTGACCTTGGATTCAGTTCGCCGTACTCAACATTCAGTTTGCCGCCGGAAGTGTAGAAACGTGCATAGCGGTCGAGGACAGTAGATGCGTCACTTACGTAGTAATAGACCTCGACCCAACGGCCGGCGGAATCGATAAGGAACTTTTCTTTGCTTGCCTTGCGCAATACAGCGTCAAACTTCCTTCTTGCTACATAGCCATCTGTGACGACATCGGAGTATATACGATCATACATGTAGTTCCAGCCGCGCTGGCCGTCAACTAAGGCCATCCCGATAGCAAGTACGACAAAAATCATAATTGCCATGGCCGTGGTCAACTCTATTAGTGTAAAGCCTCGCGAAGATGTTAATCTTTTTTTCATTATCGTTTTCTTCCTCAATCGTTATAAGACATAGGTTGTGAGCCTAAAAGATTTATCTGCGTCGTTAAGGCTGCTTGTTCCCAGCTCCCGTTGCGCCCAGGCTACAATGATATTCAAGGCCCTCAATCCGGCACTAATATCTTTCCAGGATAAAGTTATATAGTAGTTGGCGTTATTTACAGTAACGGAATAACTTCCCAGGAAGTTAAAATCCGCAGGTTTGGCAGGGCCGGTGCTTGTAGTAATTGTCAGGTCAGAACTTAAATATGCTACCGGATCATAGGTCTCTATGCCTCCGAGACCCCGCCAATTTTCGCAGAGCATCAGTCCGATTCTGGAGGCGGTTATCTTTGCGGTAGCTTTTTTGGCGTCCAAAGCGGAGTAATATCTAAAATTGGAAGTTCCGATGAGTGCCGCTACAAGTATGGTAATCGCAATCATTATGCTGACTAATGAGAACCCGCTGCGGCACCGAATTTTGTGTTTTTTTAGGACCATTTTACACTCCTCACTTTTTAAAAGGCCCGGTCTATTGAGAAAGTTATGTCAGACGATTTTAAGGTTTCAAATATCTGATTATTATCAGACGATGTACCTGTAAATCTCAAATCTGGCTACTTTTACGATGGTTATCTCGATAAAAGGTTTTAATCGACATAAACTGCCATAAGGTTTACATGAAAACCATGTCATTCAACTGATGTCAATTAATCCCACGAGCTGTTTGATTAAACGCTGTACAATTCCTGTTTTTGAGGGCAGTAAGCATGATATCAGAGATGTGTAAGCCTCTTGGTCCCCCACATTTTTCACTGTTTAAAGTATAGCACAAAAAACAACAAAGGCAAATCACTACAGGCCTTTTCGATATCGTACGATTTTTGGGTAAAATCCGAGCTTACACTCTGTTTGTTTCGAACAACAGATTATGAATTGGTCCTATATTTATATGTGTGAGGTTATGTAAACAAGCATTGCGAGGGGGAATGCTTCGGTCATTAACATAACACAGCAGCGTCCGGGAAAATCATCGAAATATTACCGCAAAAGTCGATACCGTTAATTTGCTCTCTGAGGCCTGTGGTCTTCGGCGGATTTTTTTTCTTCTTGTTCCTGCATCAGGGGTGAAACCATTGAACTGACTTTGGAGGCAAATTCAGAAATAGTCAGAGGTGGTGGTTTTTGCTGTACTGCTTGAGCGGGCTTGTCGTTGTCGGCCTCGGCGGCAATGATGGCCTTTTGCACTGCCTGCTCGGCGGGTTCGTCTGTAAGGGCCCGCAGGTAAATAGAAGAGGAGTTCTGCTGCTCGACCCAAACCAATTTCTCTCGAATCAGTTCCAGAAGTGCAAGGAATAATCCGACCAATGCAAGGCGATTGTTTCTGGCCTCGAAAACACGCTCGAAAGTCAACGAGCCTTCTGTTTGCAGCCGATGTAAAATTTCTATCTGGTATAAATCAATTGGCGTATCGTCTGTGATACGGCTGATGTCGCCGATTGTCCCGGTGGCCTTGCATACTGAATCAAAGGCTTCGAGCAGGTCCCAGATACTGACCTGTTCAATATCAAGCTCGGGCTCAGCAGTCGGCTTCAACTGCTCGACAATAGTGCCGGGACGCGGGAAGCGTTCTTGCTGCTCGTCGGCGGCGGCATGAAGAAGATTAGCGGCATCCTTGAACTTTTTGTACTCCAGAAGCTGACGGATAAGCTCTGCGCGGGGGTCATCCAGGTCATCTTCTCCGAGCAGGCCGGACTCAGGTTCTGCTTTCGGCAGAAGCATCGCGGATTTTATCTGCATTAATGTTGCCGCCATAACTAAAAAGTCGCCGGCCATGTCAATGTCAAGACTTTTGAGTATTTCAATGTATTGAATGTACTGGTCGGTTATTTTAGCGATGGAAATATCGTAAATGTCCACCTCTTCTTTGCGGACCAGATACAAGAGCAAATCCAGAGGACCGGCGAATATATCAAGATTTACACGATAGTCGGCCAATTTATGCCCTCGGTATTATTGCCCCTGTTCTGTTTGCGA
>CAZWME010000264.1:0-6764 GCA_964634515.1 uncultured Pirellulales bacterium
TTCCTGGAAATCAAAAGAGCAGTCCCCTCAGTCCAGTCCATACCAAAAAAGGCAACGTCCGTGCGATAGAAGAATTTATTGTTTGTTAAATCTATACTGCTGACATACCTGTCATCAATGTCCCCAAGCACTATGAAATGATTCTTCCCCGGAATGTGAAGGATTACCTCACAGCCGTCCAGCTTTTGAAGCGCTTTAATATCAAGCTGAACGGCGCGGCAGTAGAGACCCAGACGCTGTACGAATTGTTTCATCGCATAGAGACTTGTGGTCTTGTCCGGCCTGCTTACTAATTGCGCAAGCTGCCGGTCGGTGACATCCTTACCTGACCGCGTAATCGTATATTTTAATGCCGCCGTTGCGCAGTTTTGTAGCTGCGCTGCCTCGGATGCTGCATAAGCCAGTCTGTCAAGTAAAAGCTTGTCCGTATCAACAGTGTATGAGTAGCTGTACATTGCAGGTTTACTTGTCAGATAGGAACGATACTCTATCAATGCATCAGCATCGTAATCGACACTGAAACTCCCGGGTGCCGGAGTTTTGCCGCTAATTGCGGTAAAGTTCCAGATGTCGTAAGCCAGCAGTTTATTCGTCCGGGCGTCGTATTGGTCTATCGAAATGTTAGAAGGCACCCAGTTACCTAAGACCAGTTGGTAGTTACCGTATTGTGAGGAAACAACAGTATCAGTACCGTCCATCGAAGAAGAAATAACTGCATAATCTTTTCCCGGATCCAACACAAAGACCATTTCCGAGCCATCTGTATTGGTAATTGTCATATGTACCTGAGTTTGGCCGTTGATATCTTTTTCCTCAGCAGTCGTGTCGGCTGCGGAAAGGCTCTGGTACGTGCAATAGCCATATCCCCAGGGAATGACACCGGCGGTTAAAGGCCCATTGATGGAGCGTTGGGTTGAACCTGTCGTGTCAATGACTGCGTGATTGCCGGGTAAAAAATACATTGTGTACTTTTGGCCGTCCCATGCGAATATGCGCCGGGCGTTCCAGTCTAAATCAAATTCGTCGGTCATGTAATTGCCTGCTAAGCTTGCGTCCGGCTTGACCGAGTCCGCTCGTGAGCTTACGTTGATTTCCCAGTAGAACCTCTCACCATCGAACCTTACTTCCACATTCGAATTCATTGTGTATTGGTTGGACAACCTGGAACGGACATTGAATGGAATGGCATCGAGCCGCATTTTTTGTAATTCCTGGTTTAATTCCCGTTTGTTCGGATTGACTTGATATGCTTGAATTTGTTCGGCGATTTCACGGTTAATCTGAGCTATGTCACTTGTTTGCGGCGCCCTGTATTCTTCGTGTGCTGCCTCGATTGTACCTGCAGATATCCAGGTATTTCTCGGCTGGCTTGTTAGCTTCTCGAAGATTTGCAAAATCTCACCTCTGTCCAATTGCCTGTCTGCAAAAGCATTAAAACCGATAGTTAGTGACAACAAAAGCGCAGATACTAAATGTTTCTTGTTCATGATTACCTCCTTCACTTACTAAAGTTTCGACTAATAAAAAAGGTGACTTAACAACCAAACTACCATTGGGCTGACTGGACTTATCACTACATATATAGGCGGTTCTGAAGCAGGGAATATTGATTGTTTTTGTTGAAAGATTCTAAAATATTTACTCAGGAGGTAATATTTGCAGCCGAAATCGCGCATATAGCTCTTAAAAAGACCCTATCTGTAAATAAATGTTTCCTGCTAATTAACACAGAATGCAATTTATAGGGCGTGAAGGCCGGTAACAAGCAGCCGGATAACTGCTGCTATTCGGTCTTTTCAAGCCAATAATCGACGAAAAGCGTTAAATCATCGATGTCAACATTGCCGTTCGCGTCGAGGTCGGTGCCTTCGCATCGGTTTGGGTCGCTGCTGCCGGTTTCCTGCCGGTGTGAGGCAGGAACTGCAAGATCAGAAAAATCAAATCAAAAATTTCACGAAATTTTACAAATATTGCTATAAATATTAAAAAACAATCAACAAAGGCGTCTCGGGATACGCCTTCATTTTAATATATCTCAGATATTCGTTCCGGGAAATGGAAAATTTAATAGGAGATTTGCATGCTTAGAGCAAAAGACATTATGAACAAGGATGTAATTACGGTAAGAAAAGACACTCCAATTTTTCAAGGCCTGGAGCTTATGGTAAAGCACAGGATTACGGGTATCCCCGTGGTCGAAGATGATATGAGTCTGACAGGTATTATCTCAGAAAAAGATGTGCTCCATTTCTTCCATAAGCAGGAGGAACTGGAAGAAAAAACAGTTAATGATTTTATGACTCAACCTGCGATTTTCTTTGGTGAGAACGAAAGTATGTTGGACGTCTGTAATCTTTTGGCCAAGCAAATCTTCAGAAGAATACCAATTACATCAGAAGGAAAGTTAGTCGGAATTATAAGCCGGGGAGATATCATCGAACATATCGTAAAGGAGAAAAAGCCGGCTGATACTATCCCCGACCAGCAGCTATCTGTACATCGATAACAAAGCAATTAAGCCAGGACATCTAAAAAGCCGGGCTGTTATCCACCGGTTACCTGTAACGTAAATCCATTTTTAGCAGGCTTTTAAGCCAGGCGGATTTTGTCGAAACCGGAACCGATACCAGATAAGAATGAGTACTTATTTCCTGGATTTTTGGCTGTCGGTCTCTATAGAGCAGGCCACTCGGAAACCTATAAAGTCCATTTCCGGAAGCCACCAGATGCTCTTTGGTATCTGCGGGTCTCCGGAGCGCCACCAGTCTTGCTCGAAGGTTCTGGCCGCACAACGCAGTTCATCTGCAGAGCAACTATAGTCCCCGCCACGAGCTACATGTAACTCGCCGGTCTTAGGGCCCTTCGGATTGACCGCCGGGCTCTTTTTGACGGCCTCCTTATAAGCGGTGGGACTGTAGAAATCGTGAACCCACTCCCGAACATTACCTGACATGTCATACAAGCCCCAGGCATTGGGTTTTTTCTTGCCCACCGGATTGGTTTCACTGTCGGCGGTGTCCTCGTACCACCCAAATTCCGCAAGCGTTTTTAAATCATCCCCAAAGCTATATGCGGTACTAGTGCCCGCACGACAGGCATATTCCCATTCGGCTTCTGTTGGTAAATGATATTTTTCCCCGTTTTTTTTCGAAAGCCACCTGCAAAAAGTCATGGCGTTGTGCCAGGTTATCCCAATGGCAGGGTGCGTGTCCTCGTACCCCATCGTCATATCCCCATAGACAGGGGTAGGGCCGGTTATCACGTCAACATCGTTCTTGCTCTTTTCCTTGTCCTTTTTAGCTTCCTCAACCGCTATGAAGTCTCTCTTCGCACTGACTGTTTCTCTATAGAAGGCCATAAAAAGTTTAATCGTGGCCTCTTTCGGACAAAGGTAGAAGGAATCGAGATGCACCTTGTGCTGAGGCCCTTCATGGTCCTGACGGCCGGCCTCATCGGCTGGACTGCCCATTAGAAAACTGCCCCCGGGAATGAGAACCATTTCAAAAGAAATCTTTTCGCCGTCTTTTGTCGTAATAGTCTCCGTATATTTCTTCGGAAGCTCTTTTTGTGCGGCTTTAATACCCTCTGGCATCGTAACGGCGAAATAGATCAACAAAGCAATAACACTTACCAATATACGACTTAGCCTCATATTTTATATCTCCTAATAACTATTTACTAAAATAGTGCAACCGGCCATTTGTAAAAAAGACGTTTTTCACGGCTTTTTATGATACAAAAAAGCAATATTTGTTTTATTTTTTTTCTGCGCTGAGTACCTTCGACCTCAAATCATTTTTGTAAAACCCGGTTTCGGCACAGGGTAGCTGCCATGAGCACCCGCCTTAGCCGGCGCCTCCATACCATCGTGGCAATCTTCCGGTTTTGGTGGATAATAGAAATCAGACTTATTGATCTGCTCCCACTTAACCTCCTTGCCGGTATAGCAGGAAATCTGTCCCATCACGGTAACCATTGTGCTGCGAGTCATGTAGTCGCCGTTGTTGACCGGATTACCAGAACGAATCGCCTTAAATAGCACATCATGCTCTATCTGATAAGGATTGCACCTTCCCTTCCAGTGCCATTCGTTTTCGCCCCAGATGCGGTACCCTGTAATAGAGGCCTTGCCTTTGCTGCCGAGCACAACGCTGGAAGAATCGTTATAACATCCATTTGTCGTCCGGCAGAATGCGTATATACGCACCCCGTTTTCGTATTCGTAAATAACCGAATGGTGATCGAACACATCGCCATAGATAGGCTCAATCATCGAAGAACGCCCGCCCAAACCGTGGCATTTTATGGGGACTTCATTGTGCATTACCCAGCTCGAACGGTCAAGGTTGTGCACCAGCGACTGGGGCACATCATCCCCGGAAAGCCAGCGGAAATGGTATTGAGTGCTGCATTGCCACTCAAGTTCTG
Source organism: uncultured Pirellulales bacterium (assembly GCA_964634515.1). Lineage (GTDB taxonomy): Bacteria > Planctomycetota > Phycisphaerae > Sedimentisphaerales > Anaerobacaceae > NIOZ-UU13. Next base: position 4,429 of record CAZWME010000264.1, read on the forward strand.
AAAGCCCCGGTTTACGCTCGATGATAACGTATGGGGCGCGGAGAAAGTTCTCCTCAATAGCGATTACATCACCGATGGCGCCGTCCTGGATTCGTTTTACGGTTTCTGCATATCCCGTGTGATACCGGCTGTGCAAACCCGAAACCAGGCATAATCCCTTCCGCTTTGCCTGTCTGGCCGCCCGTTGCAGGAGCTTAATCCCCATCGGGTCTATACCGTGAGGTTTCTCTACAAAAACGTGCTTTCCGGCCCTTATCGCAGTCATGGTATGCAGCGGGTGAAACTTGGCCGCATTAGCAATTACAACCACATCGGATGACTCAATCACATGCTTGTAACCATCGAAGCCGGCAAAACAGTGATCATCATCGACGATAACTTGATTGCCTTTCTGCTCTTTCAAAATCCTGCGTTTATTTTTGACCCGGTCCATGAAGATATCACACATCGCAACCAGCCTGGTGCCGGAGTCCGCGGTCAGCGCTTGAGCGGCTGCACCTGTGTTTCGCCCCCCGCAGCCGATCATACCCACACGAAGAATATCGCTGCCGGCAGCATATACCCTGTTACTAATGCCCAGCGTACCCGTAAGGGCAGCCGAAGCAGCAACTGTCGAAGCCTTCAAAAAATCACGCCGATTTGTTCGGGCATCTTTATGTGATTCGTTCGCATGTGCCATAGTATCTCCTTTTGCTTTTTGCCTTTTTTAGACTAATATCGCTTATAAAGATGCGATTTTAGAAGAACCAACCGCTGGTCTCGGCAAAACCGGGAACAGCGGAAAATCATGTATGTTAATTCTTTTCTAAACCTTAGTATTCCCTGTCTTTGAGTATACCCGGCTGCGGTTGTGGATATTTGCCGTCGTCATTAAGCCGTACCGGTCCTACCGAATCCATTCCCATCTTGTCCACATCGGGAGCAAACTCATGCTTACAGTTGAGCATATCGTCGAAGGTAACAACCTGGCCGGTATGAGCAGCCATACGACCCATAGACGTAACCATACTTCCTATGGAGCCGCGTTTGGCCTCATTGTAAGGCTCATCGTTACGAATAGTTGCAATAAGATCATCCCATTCGAGCTGATAAGGACTCGGCTCAGGCTGCGGAACTCGCCATATCAGGCTCTCCCTGTTCATATTGTGGCCTCTGTAGGTCCGTACCTTGCCTGGATGATGACTGTTCGTCGAGATAACCGCTGAGCCTGTGGTCCCGAGGGCATAGCTGGAAAAAGCTCCCTTACAACCGTCCATGGCCCTCCCGTAATAAAACAGCTTCGTGCCGTCTGGATATGTGTATTCAACCGAGTAACTGTCCAGGTTCTGGTCAAGGGTATTTCCTCGGTAGTGGCGTCCGCCGCTGGCCTGGGCTTCGACCGGCCAGGCGCCTTTCATCATGGAACACTCGTCAATTTGGTGAATGTAATAGTCGCTGTACATACCGCCGCTGGCCCACAGGAAGGCGTGGAACCGTTGTATCTGGTACATCGCCTCGCTCATTCCATCGGGTTTAGGCCCTACGGTGCATGCTCGTCCGGCCATTCGATAGGCGTGCATTGCAATGATATTGCCGATTTCGCCGTCATCAATGCGCCGTTTCAGCTCCTGTCGGCCCCTGCAATGGCGAATCATAAGACCAACACCAACTTTTAATTTTCTCCGCTCCGACTCTTCGGCAAGTTTCAGCATCCTGCGGGTAGTCGGGCCATCGACTGTAACTGGCTTTTCCATGAAAACGTTAAGGCCCTTACCGATGGCATACGCAAAATGCACCCAGCGGAACGCCGGAGGCGTCGCAAAGATTGCCACATCACCCGCATTAATGCAATCCATCGCCTTTTTGTAACCGTCGAAGCCAAGAAACTGGCGGTCCTTCGGCACATCCATCTGATTGCCGTGTCTTTTCTGAAGACTCCTGTAGCTGTTGTCAAGCTTGCGCTGAAAGACGTCTGCCATTGCGACCAGCCTGATACGGCCATTCTTAACAGACAAGGCATTCGATGCCGCACCGGTCCCCCGGCCACCGCAGCCAATCAAGACGATATTGATTGTATCGCTGCCGGCTGCATAGATCTTCGGAACAATCCCTGCCGCTATAGCAGAAGCGGCCGCTATCTTACCGCTGTTCTTCAAAAACTCACGACGTGACGTGTTTGTTTTAATTTCTTCATTCATAATGGGTCTTCTCCTACTGATTGGTGTGTTATTAATAATTGCTAAATTTATTCCGGGAGTTAGCACCTGCTCCTGGCCCAAACGTAGTTTGAACTCAATTGTCCCAACTATTATAGCCATACATCCCCCCTTGTCAAGCCTTTTTCTACGTCTAAGCAA
>CAZWME010000265.1:0-6726 GCA_964634515.1 uncultured Pirellulales bacterium
ACCTCAAAAGAACTATATTTTTGATACTTTTTTTCATCCATATCCTTAATCCGATAGAAATAAAAATTTTCTGAGAAATATTCAAATTTTAGCAAATAATTGACATTTATTCGGACTCTGTATAGGCAAAATCAATATTTGTGGTGTCATTTTGGTGTCAGACTGTCACCGTGTCTTGGCGGTATTTTTTTACTATTGAAAGAGATGTCTTTTGAAGTGTTTTTCAAACGGTTTTAGTAAATCAAATTCTTATCTAAGAAAGCGTTTGCATTATTACATTTCGATGAAAAACTTGTTGTAAACAAATAATATAATCTTGATCCTGACTGTCCTTTCCATACAACTGAGAGCAATCCAATTAAAACAAGGTCTTTTGTTTTTTCATTCAGCATTCCTTACAAATCGGTATTCTCTAAGCATACGGTTATCATTAGGCAGATCCATTGGTACCGTATATGTAATCTCCCAAGTTCCGTTTTTGGTGTCATAATCTGTTTGCCAAAAATCGTTCCCATGCATAGATTGATTCAGCTCCACCCAGAGGTTGTTGACTTTGTTTTTTAAGATATATCTACAGTACTGTCCCATTAACTTTTAATATATTCAACGTAATGTATTATTTTATATGAACTTGTATCAAAGAAAAAGTGTTGTCGATTTGAAATCACATGTATTCTGTGGCGATATAATCCCTTCGTTCATTAGGAGTTTTATGCTATATGAATACAGGCCGCACCATCTTTGCACAAGTACTCGACTTTCTTCCAAAACATCAATTTCAGTGTTGCGTCAAACGCTATCGTGGCAACTATCGAATCAAGTCTTTCTCATGCTTCGACCAGTTCTTATCCATGGCTTTTGCGCAATTAAGTTACAGAGAAAGTCTCAGAGATATCGAAACATGCTTAAGGGCATTAAACAGCAAATTATATCACTGTGGCTTTCGAGGAAAAATGTCTCGAAACAATCTGGCAAATGCCAACGAGAAAAGAAATTGGAGAATCTACGAAGACTTCGCACAAGTGCTTATCAAAAAAGCAAGGCAACTCTATCTCGAAGAAGATTTTGGCCTAACGTTGAAAAACACCGTATATGCTTTGGATTCGACCACCATAGATCTTTGCCTGACTCTGTTCCCGTGGGCGCAGTTTCGCAAGCACAAAAGTGCCGTAAAAATACATACACTTATGGACCTGAAAGGCTCGATTCCGTGCTTTATACACATCACATCAGGAGATATGCACGATATAAGAGTTATGCGTCAAATCATTCCGGAGCCGGGCGCTTTCTATGTAATGGACAAAGCCTACACCGATTTTATAACGCTATACAATTTTACAAAGAGCAATTCATACTTTGTTATACGAGCAAAAAAGAACCTGGCTTACATCCGCCAGAGCTATCGTTCAGTAAACAAAGATTCAGGTTTGTGAAGCGACCATACTATAAAACTGATCGGTCCGAAGACCTCGATATACTATCCCGAATCAATCCGGCGGATAGGTTATCGGGATACAGAAATAAACAGGAAGTTCGTATTTCTAACAAACAACTTTGCCCTGGATGCTTTGACAATCGCCGGACTCTACAAATGCCGCTGGCAGATCGAATTGTTTTTCAAATGGATAAAACAGCATCTGAGAATCAAAGCATTTTACGGCACCAGTATCAACGCCGTAAAAACCCAAATATGGGTAGCAATCAGTATATATGTGCTTGTAGCGATAATCAAAAAGGAACTAAAGATAGAGCGTTCACTTGCAGAAATCCTGCAAATTCTCAGCATTTTGCTTTTCGAGAAAACCTCGCTGTATCAAGCACTTATGACAAATTATTCACAAAACAAAGAGCCAAAGTATTATAACCAACTGTTATTATTTAACTTATAATGGGACAGTACTGATATATCTACGGTAATTTGGCAACCCATTAAATGTCATGGGAACATAACCAAGTCCCCCTGTGACAGAAAATTCAGCACCATCAGGGGCATGTATTCGAATTGGATAGGTATGCTCAAGAGTACCTTTGGACACGATGACATCCAGGTCATTTCCGATGGCCTCGCGGTAGATCATGCTCCAAGTGTTCCCATTCTCGCTTAGAGCGGCAGCTAATGATACGTTCGGTCCATAGTAGTCTGAAGCATACTGTGGCACAACTACATGTATTATTTCACCTTCCACATAGTCCCCCGGCCATAGCCGGGATACATCCGGAGGAGGTAGAATGTCCATTAAGGATGTATCAATCCCCCGGACTTTTGCTCCTAGTTCTGCTACCCATGGTTTGGCGGGCTGTCCACCCAACACGGCATGCCAATTTCGAATAACCAAGCCTCGGTTCGCTGTAGTCTCCCCGGCTTCACGCGGTACAGCATCGTGCATGGACAACCAGGGAATCCTCCCATCAAGTTCAACCGGACTCGTTCGATAAGTATCGCCACCCCACCGGGTTTGCCATTCCCGGATCAAACCGTGTTCATTACCAAGAGCAAACAACCGTTCGCCTGTGTAACTATAGTGATCTGCGCCGCATTGAAACAACACCAGCCGATTAAAATCAACAGCTTACCGAACATCATATCGGAAACGATAGACACCACGTACAATATCATTTGTCCTGTAAAGGCACACGGTATATTGAAGATCGATTTTACTGTCTTCAGTTCGGCCGGCGTAGGTAACTTCCGTTAGATTAGGACAATAGCGACGGTATAAAGTTCGCATTCGGCTGTTCCACTGTTTGTGGCCCGTTGTATCATAATAAACCAGAAAATCAGCGCCGCCTAGATTGTTTGTCCAATGCCAAGGACGGCCGACCATCAGAGGACGGGTATCAAGAACGGCACCGCCTACCTGAGCCTGATCGGGCTCAAAACAAATACTCTCACCCCAGGCGCCAATTGCCGCCTCATCCCAGAGTTGATTGCTGCCCCATCCAATCAAACACAACTGTGCATGCGATGCAGCTGCCACTGCCCCCCAATGACCGTTTACACTACGATACACTAAATTCAAGGTGCTGTGTGGCGGGACAGTCAGCATGGTCAGTCCATGATACCAGGGGCCAGTAAAGCGATGTCCCGGAACTTTTGTATGCCAGTTCTTAGATAATTGTATGGGAATGCCCAGGGGATATAGATCTTCATCACACAGTATGGCCGAGAGGCCGGTAACGGAGCAGACCTGACCTTCCTTGGCAAAGTTGAGCCGTACCTTATGGGCTTGGTCATCTGGATTAGTCAGGCTCAGCGTTACCTGCTCCATACGATCATTGCCGCTTTCTTTATAGTTATCACACTGATCGTTGCGCAGATTAATTGTGTACCATCCATGCCGGGCGTTATAAGTTGTAGACAGGATTTTGGCCAACGGTTTTGTTTGTCGGGCTTTGATGACAAGTGGCGCCGACTCCGAGCTTATAATTTGTTTCAGCACTTCAGGATTATGATCAGTCAACGGATAAACCACTAAACCTACAGTTCGTTCCAAGCCGGCCGGCCAATTGCTATCTGCTTCCATACGAACCTTGCACTGAGTCTGGGCGGCATCACAGGTTAAGGACACATTCGGATCATCGGTCAGGAATACAAAACCGCTTCCATTCTGATCAAATAATCCGAAAGCCGATCCTCTACTTAGCATGGTTTTATACACGTCGGTCAAGTCCAGGATTATTTCCAAAGCACTATTAGTTATGGGCATATCCGGCTTGACGTGAAATATGAAGGCGATTCTGTCAGGCCAGGCGGATATCTCTAAGCTGGACATGTTTGGGGGCGGGATGCTGCGTCCCACCATGTCAAAGATAAGATTCTCCAGCCAACGGCGCTGGAAGAACTTGCCACTCTCAACCAGCATGCAGTTCTCCCATGCAGGTCCCGCACCCGAGGCTTTATAACGTAATCCATCATGTTCAATCACACACTGTAATGCGGCTTTATCAAGCCCTTCAATAAGGCTGTTATCCTGGACAATTACCTTCTGTTCCGGAGGCGCATTCGCGATCGGTCCAAAAGTATTCAACTTGAAATCGTCAAAATCGAAAGATAAGCCGTAATGACTTGTCTGAATATGAAACACTTTAGAGGAATCACGTAAGCCATATGCCCACCACATGAAAGTATAATCACTATTATTCTGCCAGATGGGTTCCGTATTGACACCATTCGGCTCGGAGCCTGCGAAAGAAATACTTGCAAGACATATCAAGCATATAATGAACTTTGCTTGTATCATCTATATCCATCCTATAGAGCTTGTAACCTTTGCTGATATTGAATTTACTACAGTGCAAACAGGGGTGTCCATTGCCTCAGCCGGACACCCCCTGCTCAGAGGCTCTTCTCTTACAGCATTACAGATAATCAAAGGCATTACACAATAGTGGATCAATGCCTTTGATAGACATGCTATAAATGGATGTCAATTTCAATCAATTGAGTTCAACCTCTTCAGTTAGTGAAATATCCTTCAGCCAGTTTTCCTGCAACAAAGCCATATCCAGATCGTCGACCTTGCAGTCTTCATTTAGATCGCCCACCAGGGGTTCATAGTCCGGCAGTGCCTTGGTTGCTTCACATGAATCGGCATATACATTAATCGTGATTGTATCTGAACCGGTATATTCACCATCAAAGGCATCCATCTGTAGAACATATTCGCCGACGGCTGACATAGTGATACTTGTTTTCTCGTTAGTCGAATCGGCGATTACAGCATCTGGGTTGTTGGGATCATCAGGCTCACTAAATATCGTCCACTGCACTGTATAGGGCTGGATGACACCGTCGTCCACAACGCCTCCACTCAGATTTCTTGTTCTGACACTGTCCTGAAGCCAACTAACAACATCGGCGCCGGCGTTCACTTCGGGAGGCGTGTTATCGGCAATAAAGCTAAAAATAGGCCCGAAAATCGGATCATTGGGATCGCCAATATAAGTATCTATGGCCCAATAGTACCGCGTCTTTGGCTGAGTTTGCACGACAACGGAAGTCACGTTCTGCTTGCTCACAACCTGGATGGCTGCCGGATCGGTAAACATTTGTAGCGCTTCCAAGTCGTCGGTAAAATAGACGTCAACGAGCACTGTTTGATCCGGCATATAAGGATCCGGCAAGGTCCAACTCAGTTCCGTATCACCCGATGACGAGAGGCCACCATCTCGTGGAGATGGATTTAATTTATGTACAGCCTTCAAAGTGGTTTGACCTTCATTCGTTATGTCATAGTCCAATTCCAGCGTACCGTTGCCGTCATAGGCGGTAATCCATCCGTTATCAATATATCCCTGGATAGTAGGGACAGCGTTGCCATTTACGATCAGTGTACCGGCCTGGACGTCCAGCGTACCGACAGTATCAGGACCCCTTCTCATTTCAAGATTGTTGACGGTGAGAACGCCACCATCCAGATTCACGTGGCCTGTACCTTCTTCTCTATCTCCAAGCAAGAGGGTACTATTGATTGTAAAGGTGCCACTCTTCATATTAATTGTTCCATTACTGCCCGTGTTGATGCCGACAATAACCCAGAGGTCTGTCGTAAGAGTACCACCGTCCACTGTCAGGTCAGCGACAGAACTACCGGCTCCAACCCAAATTATACTTGCCACGGCACCTTCATTAGCGATAACCGGGCCGGGCACCATCCCGATGCTGGCCGTGTCGGCAGAGGTGGGGACTGAACCGCCACCCCAGTTGTTTGGCGTACTCCAGAAGGGATCGGCTGAACCATTCCAGGGCACGACAGCGGCTTCAGAAATCCCCATCAAACTCATCACCATTAACAATACAAGAATTTTCAACATTTTTCCAGACATGGGCTTCCTCCTTCAATAAGAATCTCGATATACAGTTCATGGCACTTTGCCAGAAAGACCAGTGACTGACAAGATGCCTTACATCCAGTTTTTCTCAAGATTTAACTTCTTAATCAGAAATATTTTTATGACTTCTCTGAATTAGATCTCTATGTAGGGCAGTTAATGAGCACTTGCCTTAGTTTGCTTGCGTTGTTCCTTCCGTGATCTCGAAAAGCAATGGGTTGGCGGTTCTGTGGGCAGAGATTTTTTCCAGGTCAGTATCCTCTTTGTCAACGCTTTTACGACATCAGGATTGAATTCTGTCACATTATTCGTTTCCGCCCAGTCGGCTTCAATATCATACAACTCGATACGATTTAGTTCCTGGTTAACCATCATTTTCCATTTGCCGTGCCGAATGCCCAGGTGAGGCCATAGATAGGGCGGCCTGTGACTACCACGCCACTCCCAGTGGATGGGTTGAGTTCGCTTGAATCTGAGGCCCTTGAGTGCTGCGACGATGCTCTCGCCGTCCAACTTGAGATCTGCAGGTAACGACTGTCCTGCCAGTTCGAGGAACGTGGGGAAAAGATCTACAGCAGTAAGGACTGAAGTTCGATCTACCCTGCCCTTCGGGATCACCCCCGGCCAGCGGGAAATGAAGGGAACACGAATGCCACCGGCAAAGAGTGAGCGTTTCTGGCCCTTAAGACCGGCCGTCTGCCCAACCGAATAGTATGTACCCAGACCCGGACCGGTAGAGTTGTCATTAGTAGCTTTGCGCTTACCGGTCCATTCCGGCCCGTTGTCGGACGAGAAGATCACCAGTGTGTTTTCGTCGAGTCCAAGCTCCTTTAATGTGTTCAGGATAGACCCGACACCAGCGTCAGCTTCGGCTACAACAGCGGCATAGACTCG
>CAZWME010000266.1:0-6725 GCA_964634515.1 uncultured Pirellulales bacterium
GGGCTGATATCGATAATCTGATTGTTAGGTAACTCCAGTTCCGTCAGATTCGTTAGTCCTGATAGCGGGCTGATATCGATAATCTGATTGCCGTCCAAATGCAGGATCATCAGATTCGTCATTCCAGATAGCGGGCTGTTATCGCTAATCAGATTGTACCCTAACCATAGGAACGTCAGATTCGTCAGTCCCGATAGTGTGCTGATATCGATGATCTGATTGTCGCCTAGCTGCAAGAACGTCAGATTCGTTAGTCCTGATAGCCAGTTGATATCGCTTATCTGATTATTGAATAACCACAGTTCCGTCAGATTTGTAAGTCCCGATAGTGGACTGATATCGCTAATCTGATTGTTGTATAAAAAGAGGGTCGTCAGATTGACTCCATATTCGAGACCCGTCAGATCAGTGATACCCAAATCCGAGGCATTCAGAGATGTTAAGCCAAGCATATCAACATCTGTAGGGTCAGGCACACCAAGCTGGGCTTCCACAGCAGCCTTCAAATTGGGATCGGCAAAGAATACTACTTCTTCAGCAACGCAGCTTAAAATGGATTTAGATGATATGAAATCATGTGCATAACCAAGCAGATGGCTGGTCTCGTGGGCAATCACATCGGTTAACTTAGTTGCAAATGAGGCCAAGTCCGTATAATCACTAGCGATGTTCTCACTGAACACGAAAGCATTGTCTCCTGGATCAAGATTGCCGACATCTACCTGTTCGGCCAGTCCCAAAAATGAGCCGTAGTCGGAGAAAGCCGAATCACTCCCTCCGATATAGATGGTCGAAAAAAGTTGGTCGCCGGAAGGCCGTTCGGTTGTGAAGATAATACCGGAGCCGGCAAAGAACTGCTCCAGGCTCCTCAGGACCTCAGTGATAATAGCTTGCTCCTGACCGGCTAACTCGCCGGTAGCAACAAAGCCCGGGACATCAATGCCTTCGATGGTTACAGGCCCATCGTAAGTAACGTTTTCCTCCCCATCAAAGTCAAGATAGACAATCTACCCATCAAAATAATCAACAGTTGGTTCAACAAGGTGCATGCCAGAAAGTGCGACAGTTTCAGTTGCCGGAGGCCCTCTTATCTCGATGGATGTGGCGTACTCAATGCTTAAATCAGCATCATTTATATAGGTCGGCATACCGCCATCTTTAGTTGCGCCGACTTTGCTTTCTATATCTCCATCAGAATCATTCGAGAGTACAGCAAGAACTTCACCCATCTGAGCAGGACCAATATTACCAACGCTCAAATCCGCATCGGATGACTGCTCATTTGTATTATCATCTGGTAACAATGTAAAGAGGGGCTGACAAACATGGGTATTTGTTGTATCGGGTTGGGTCAGTTCCAGGCTAATCTGCTCATCGACCTGCTCGTCTGTATCCAGCAACTCCGCATACTGGTCAGTTAGTGAAGTATTGTCGAGAATGGTATCTTGATGAGGATTAGGGGCAATATTAAGTAAGCCATCGCCCGAAAGCATAATTCGTGGCTCAAGCTGCTCAAGCTGCTCAAGCTGGATAATAGGCTTAACTTCTCGTGTCATCTGCATTCCTCAATACAAAAACGCACGAAACTATATAAGCACAAGCAAAGAGTCGAAATAACTACCCACAAACTCCTCGATTCTCGCTGGTCACTGGTGCTGTGCATGCCGCATATATCTTAAATGACAATTGAATAGTAATACAAGATGTTTAAATTGTCAAATAAAATTTCCGAAAAATCTTGTTTTTCCAAATAAACAGATGACCGTTTGTTAGGCGTTAAAAACTATGATTCTGAAACCGAAAAACCAGAATTCAAGTCCCATTCGTATTTAATCCGCAGTAGAAGGTTAAGGCTGTCCGGCAAGCAAGCCCAAGGAAAATAGCCGACAAACTGACGCTTTACAATAACGCCCACAGTACTGCTTCCACATAAACCTTTTACTTCAAAATCTTTATCTTTTAATGAAGCCTTACTTGTCAGTCAGGATGTCAATTCTCAACCGTCCAACAGCATCGGATACCTAAACTGAAGACCAGATGTTCGAATCCTATCGGGCGTAGTTGTTTCATCACCGCTGTCACTTATTGACTATCCCGGTAGATTGCTACATCGTCCTATCAGCCTATGCGACTTCAGGAAGTTCATCCCAGCGGCTCGTATATCGATTAGAACGTCTTTTGAATTTAACCTTCCACGCCTGGCCTAAACCTTCGGCGGCCCACTGCAACGGACTGTTTAACCTGACATTTATCGCATCCACCGCCTGCATCAGCCGCTTAGCCTTCAATCTGTCAACATCATCAAATAGACCCTTCTGGACCTGGTTTTCGGACACAAGGCCGTTGAGTATAATCCCGCATTTCTTGAATACACAGCCCTTACGATATAACCTGTCGATACATCGGCAGGCGCTGCGAATCAGCTCTATCGTATTACTGGTAGCAACAGCAAACTCAACGGTATGAGAATTGAAATACCTATTCTTTATAAAACGGCTGGTCGTAACATAAACTGTCATCACACCTGCAGCTAAACCCTGGCCTCTCAACTTCTCCCCTACCCTTGATGCGTAACTTGAAACGGCTTCTTTTAATTCTTTAATGGATTCTACCGGCCTGCCGAACATACGTGATACGGTAATCGTTTTTTTAGCAGGAGGATTTTGTTCCAAAGGATAACAGTTAATGCCGCGCAGTTCGTAAACGGTCCTCACCCCTACAACCCCGAATTTTTGCCTAATCCATACAATATCCGTATTACTTAGGGCCAGAGCGGTTTTGATACCTGCGCCTTTTAATTTCAGGGCAGTTCTTATACCTACCGTCCACACTTTTTCCACCGGAATTCCAGCCAGAACACTGTCCAGGCAAGAAGAATCGGTCAAATCCAATACCCCATTTGCTCTTGTAGATTTTTTTGCGATCCTATTGGCTATCTTGGCCAGAGTTTTCGTTCGGGCGATACCTACAGTCACCGGCATGCCGGTCCATTGTTTAACGGTACGCCGCATCTTTCTGCCGTAATCCGTCAAAGAGCAGGCCCGACAGGGATGACCAAGTCCATTAAAACCATCAAGGTTCAAAAAAGCTTCGTCAATTGAATATATCTCTATATCAGGGGTAAAGACCGAGAGAGTTTCCATAACACGAGATGACATATCGGCATAAAGAGTATAGTTAGATGAAAAGACCTCAACACTATTTTTCCTTATAATCTCTTCAGCTTCAAAGGCGGGGACTCCCATAGCTATACCCAATGCCTTTGCTTCATTTGAGCGGGCCACAACACAGCCGTCGTTGTTCGACAATACCACTATCGGCCTGCCTTCCAGCTTCGGATTAAACACCCGCTCGCAGGAGGCATAGAAGTTATTACAGTCAACTAAGGCAAATATCTCTTTCATAATGCGTGTATCACGTTGGTTACTATCCCCCATACCTGAAAGTCGGTATCTTCCGTGATTTGCCGGACAGAGTAGTTTTCATTTTCCGGCTCCAAAGTTACTTTCTTTTTCCGTATTCTGATTCTTTTGACGGTCAGCTCGCCGTCTATGACCGCAATCACCACGCTTTTGTCTCTGGGTTCAAGACTGCGGTCAACTACCAGAAGATCACCTGAATAAATCCCGGCTCCCATCATAGAATAGCCGGTAACTCTTATAAAAAACGTCGCTACCGGATTTTTAATCAAATACCGGTTTAAGTCGAGCTTGTCTTCCTCATAGTCAGCGGCCGGTGACGGGAACCCCGCCGGCACTACCGCCTCAAAAAAAGATTGTCGATACTTTGTCGACAGGTCCGGAATACAGATGACTTCTTTTTTGGTTCTCATGTCCTGATTAAAAAAGCTGCTTATTCAAGGCTATTCTTCCCAGATTCGGATAAGTCCTCAAAAGCCCTTCGGGAACAGATTGTTTTTGGCCGCTGATTAGGACCTTTAGCTCAAGTGCATTGGCAAGCTCAGCGCCTCGATAATGATTATTTGCAATAACAGTAAGCGTTTTAAAAGCTTTGGCTAACTCATCAACCCTCTGCTTTATTTGATTAAGCTCGTCCTTGTTGTAATAATAATCGTAAGTTTCATCTCTGCCCGCCTTGCTGAACCACTTTTCTGCATTCCTGCCGTGCATCCTGAAATAACCATTCTTTCCTATAGTGCATTGCTGCATGTCAAACGAGTTCCAGGTTGTTGGATAATCAAGATTGCAAATCGAAACTCCGAGCCCTTCTAAAAATTTCAAAGCGTCCGGCATTTGCCACGATTTGTGCCTTACCTCCACGGCCAGGTTAAACGCCTTAGAAAAATTTTCCACTATCTCAGTTAAATGCTGTCGATTCCGGCTGGTATCATCAAAGTCATATCTGAATTGGACCAGCAGATGCTTTAGCTTGCCTGCTTCGAGAAAAGGTTCAAAGCCTTTATGGAAATGCTTTACGATTTCAGCATCTATCCTGCCTTCATGAGTAAAGCTTCGGTGCAGCTTTGCTGTAAAGAAAAAATCCGAACGTCTTGAAGTCTTTTCCAGCCATGATTTTGTCGTTTTCTCGAACGGCGGCCGGTAAAAAGTGCTGTTTATCTCCAAACAATCCACAAACCTGCTTATATACTCAAGCTGGTCAATCTTCGAGCTTGTATATACTATCCCCTTCCAGTCCGGATACGACCAACCCGCTATGCCTATGTAAACCCGACCAGCCATTTTGCCCCTTTTTATAACATTCTAAAGCAGCCTGTCACCTTGCCGATTATACGAACATCCTTCTCACCGCGTCTTATGTATTTAGTCTTATATCCCGCTGCTTTGTTGGCCGGTTCCAGTGCTATCCTGTCCCGCTGGATATATATCCTTTTAATGGCAGCCTCATCATCCACCTGTACAACACCGATTTGGCCGTTCTCAATTTTTTGACGGGGCTGTACCACTACATAGTCACCATCTATAATACCTTCATCAACCATGCTATCGCCGACAACCTTTAGAATAAATCTATCCATAGACCGGCCAAACAACTCCTTCAGTCCAACATACCCTTCGATATTTTCCTCGGCTAATATTGGCTCTCCTGCTGCGACTCTACCTACAACCGGAATGCCCTCGGTTTGCCTTTTCTTTCCGAGATATTCCTTTGAGAGTCTAACTCCACGATGGCAGCCCAGATTTACTAAATATCCCTTGTGCCTGAGATAATTGATAAGCTGATAAGCTGCATTTTGAGCAAGAGAAAAGTGCTCAGCTACTTCCCTTTGACTCGGCGGCTTATTATCCTTTAGCCGCTTCTCAACAAACCTTAACACTTTTAGCTGTTTTTCTGTCAGCGGTTCCATAATCGCCCTTCTTAAATAAGCTTATTACAATATATGGTTATTTGACCATATAATCAAGAAAAAAATATATAAATCGAAAGAAATCTTCGCCGAATACAGAATCTGCGTCAATTCGAAGCCAGTCTATAACCTGACTCTATCATTTTGCTCTTTAAAACCAGTATTCCTGTTGCCAGTTGTGGATCGGCATCTATTGTTTCCCGGCTTGAAAACCTTTGAACATTAAGAGCATTGTTACTGTGGTCTTTTATCGCTGATTCATTCGCCCTCTGCATTTTGGCTATCTTCCGAAGCTCATCGCTGCGTAGTTTCACATTAACATCCGGCAAGACCCCCCAGTCTTCACAGCTTAGGTTTGTATCCATGCGGCGGTTCTTTATCTTTTGTCCTGATGGCAAATAATAATACGCTGTCGTGTATTTTAGTTTTGCCCCACCGCCGATATGGCTTACTATCGACTGCACACTGCTCTTGCCATAGCTTCTTTCACCGACAATGGTTGCCCTGTTATGCTTCGGTTCCTGCAAGACCCCTGACAGTATTTCCGCAGAACTCGCCGTAAAACGGTCTATAAGTACAACCAGCGGGTAGTCAGGATGTGTTTTTTCCCTGTCCGCTGATATATAATTCGGCATCCCGCAACGTGGTTGTATTCTCGCAATTAATCCTTCTTTAATAAACATGTCTGCTATTTCGATTGCACCGGTCAAAAGCCCGCCCGGATTGGAACGCAGGTCCAGAATCAGTCCATTTAATCCATGTTTCTCAAGCTCAGTAAGTGTTGTCTCGAAATCGTCAACTGTCCTTGAGTCAAAACAGCTAATGCGAATGTAACCGACCTTATTGTAAGCATCAATCATATACCGCCATTGACCGGTTTCGCTTCTTTGCCAGCCGCGAATTGAAGGAACGACTATGCTGGTTCTGTGCAAGGTAATATCCCGGATTTTATCTTCATCTTCATGCCTAACCGTCAGAGTCACTTTTGTACCATCAGGACCGGCAATATTCTGAGCCACACAATCAGGAGACATTCTGCCCATCCCAACACCATCGACCGCTACAATCACGTCTCCGGCCTCAAGACCCGAGTGGTATGCCGGTGTATCAGGCAATACGCTCAACACCTTCGGAGATTCTTCTTCTTTCGAAAACCTTATGCCAATGCCGGTAAACTGATTGGTCAACGCTTTTTCAAATTGCTGTACCTGACTGGGCCAGAATATAACGGTATAAGGATCAAGTGAGGACAAGGCCCCTTTTGCAAACTGCGCAATAAGTAAGGCCGGCGGCAATCCCATTCCCTCAAGCTGAGATTCATTCATTGCTAAAACTCGTTCAAAAATATCTATTAATTTATCTTTCTTGATAGATACCTGTGATTCGTTCAATTCATTTA
>CAZWME010000267.1:0-6722 GCA_964634515.1 uncultured Pirellulales bacterium
AATCTATTGTACTTTTGTTCGACCCATTAAATAACAAATCTTCGCATCGAGAGGATAAGCAGAAAGAAAAAAGCTTTCTCATCATCCTCCTTAACTAATATTCATTGTATCTGAATAAAGATAAAAGTCAAGGGGAATTTCTCGCAAATAAGAATATTTATCACAAATATTAGAAATAAATCCTCCAAAATCAGCTTTTCTTCCGGGCCATTATCACACCCATTATGAACTTCAGGAAAAACTCACGTTAGCGGTACTCAATAACCACATAAGCATAATCCACTAATGTTTTTCCATTAGCAACGTTGTTATTATTTCTAATTTGTAGCTGAAGGGAATTTATCTTTTCGGCCGTATTTACGACACTCGAAATGTCCCATGCCTCAACAGTCTCACTTGATTCTCCTTCACGCACCGGGGCCTTCATTACGGCCCAAACCACAGGCTTGCCCGGCCAGCCGGTACCTATTGCCCATTCTAATTTTCCCTCGGCAAATCGCTCTTCCTCGAAGTGTTCAACAAAAAGAACGACCGATCTTACTGCAGCATTTGTCGGGATAGAAACATCTGAAAATTCACAGTACATATATGAACCTACTTTGGCTTTCCACCGGTCATTGTCACTGGATTGGAGAACGTTGTTTTCGCCGCCCGCTGACCCAGTCAGCTTGAGCAGGGCAGGATTTGCCGTAATCGTCAATAATTGGGTATCTGAGACTGGAACGCTTTTTCTTTCGCTGACTTTGAACGTGACATTGTCTGGGCTTTCGTAGTCCAACGCCGGTGCGTTAGTCATAACGGGCCCCGATCCATTTAAGCCGCCTATGGAAGGTTCCGCCGCCACATCAGAATTCAGTTGTCCTCTATCGGTATCACTTCCCACTATTGTTTCCGGCGCCGGTGTCTGCTCCCGTATCACTGTACCACCAGGCTCGGACTCCAATGGATCGTTAGCTACGTTAAGCGCAAATGTTAGGGCCGAGAAAATTGCTAATACCAGCAAAAGTATAATTTTCCTCTTTATATTTACCGGATGAAAAATGGGCCGGCAGCTTCGCCCTAAAGTATTTATCACCTCTGCGGGCTGAGCATCGAAGCTTTGTCTTTCTTTTCTTTCCAACTTCAGGCCATCTTCCGTCTTTGCTTTGGCGATAGCACCGACCTCTACCTGTTCTTCAGCTTCGTTTGACTTTTCTTCTGTCTCGGTGAGCGCCGACGCATACGATTGGAACTTTTCTTCTGCTTTAGCTTTGCCGGCCGCTATCGCATCTTCAACCTGAGCCTCGACCCTTTTCCGTTCTTCCTTTTCAGCCTTCAGATTCTTTTCCGCTTTTGCTCTGGCGAGCGCTTCAGCCTTTAGCTGTTCTTGGGTTTCACTTAGCTTCTCCTCCGCCTGAGCTAATGCCGACGCATACAATTGGATTTTTCCTTCCGCTTCTTTCGCTTGAGCACTGGCGGCCGCTATAGCCTCTTTAGTCTCAGCCTTGGCCCTCTCTACCAGGACACTATATCTGTTAAACTGAGCAACAAGCATCTTTTCTGCTTCAGCCTTAACTTTCCGCTCCATCGCATTCTTGGCCTCAATCTCCGCCCTGAACTTTTCCTCTGCTTGCGCTCTTGCCAGCGATTCGGCTTTCAGACTTTCCGCCATTTGGGCCATTGCTCTCGCGGTTTTCTTATTAAACCACGTAGCCATACCTCATCTCCCATAACAGTAAGGTCTGCGAAATACGATGCTATATTGAATGAAGAAAAAAAGCTCCTCGCTCAAAGTTAATACGGCCAATCCGCAAAATGCCGTTTATACGTTAACCCTGACAGGTCTTTGAGCTTTAGCCGAAATTCCACAGACTTCATGTCATTTTTCAACAAGCCGCATGCGGAAAAGACCCTCATCATCAATATAAAACTGATGGTCCTTCCCGGCTCCTCCCTGAGTGTTCTGGCACTCCTGATGCTCAATTTATCATAATATAAACCTAAAACCATTAAATCAAGGAAAAAAGAGCCGGTTATTGCTTTTTGGAAAAAATAAAATAAATAACAGCTTTGGAAAAGGTCGAAATTAAATACATAGTTGAGTTTTTTATAAAAGAAGGGATAAAGTTATGAAAAAGGAAATAATAATATTACTTTTAAGCGGCTTACTGCACGGATGCGGTGCCGTCAAAGGTCTCGAAGCAAGCGCCAACAGAAACCAGCTCGATAAGCTGCAGGTCGGCATGACAACAGACCAGGTCAGACAAGCTATGGGCAAACCATATAAAAGCGAGTTTTACGGCTCTAAGCAGATGTGGTTTTACATAACCGAATGGCAATCCGACGGCCAAACCACTTTAGACGAAATGACGCCTTTGGTATTCGAAAATGATATACTTCTGGGATGGGGCAGTAATTTTTTAGACGGGTACAGTAGGAGATACAGACCAAGAACAAGATAAGGAAAGCACAAAGGCCAGGCCGGGAAATCTGTACTTTTCGACAGCTTGTCCGGGCCAACAAACAGGTTGCTCATCGACGACAAATTAAAACCTGAAAAACAGTTGATACACTTTTCAGGTAAGTATAGCAAGTTAATGAAAGTTTTATATGTATCCACGTTTGTTTGAGATACCCTTGTTCCACCTGACCATCGGCACCTTCGGCCCCATGATGGTCCTCGGCTTCCTCGCTGCGCTTTTATTAACGAGACGATTGAGCCGGCGGGCAAACCTGGACCAAACGATAATGACTAATGCCGCACTGTACTCACTGATCGCAGGTGTCGTTGGCGCACGGGTATTCTTTGTGGTCCACCACTTAGAGCAGTTTCGCGGAAATCTCCTCGGTATGGTCGCTACTTGGCGGGGAGGCCTCGAATTTCTCGGCGGTGTTATCGTCGCCACTGTCATTCTGTTATTATATCTGCGCTTCCGAAAACTCCCCATCCGCCGGTATCTGGACATTATCGTCATCGGACTCATGATAGGACTCGCATTCGGGCGGATAGGATGTTTCTTAAACGCCTGCTGCTTCGGAAAACCTACGAACCTGCCATGGGCAGTTCGCTTTCCATACGGGTCGTTCGTGTACATCAGTCAGATAAATCCCGACCCAAAGAGGAACAGGACCGTTCCACACCTTCATCTGCCGCAGGACGAATACTTCTTCTCCTATTATGAGCAGGGTAAATGGTATCCAAAGCATTTTGAGGATCTGACTAAAAGACAGCAATATGAAGTCACAAAAGGCAGGTATCGTTGCCTTCCCGTACACCCCTCCCAACTCTACTCATCCGCCAACGCTCTGCTGTTGTGTTTTATTCTATATTTGTTCTGGCGTAAAAGTTTAGACCGGGCTAATCTGAACAAAGCCCCCAAAAGACTAAACCGCCCCGGCGCCATAACCGCACTCATGATGATACTCTATGGCATAACTCGATTCCTGATTGAATGTATCAGAGACGACAATCCATACGAAATCGCCTTCCTCACAATCTCACAGATTCTCGGAATAGTCATGGTCATTTCAGGAACAATCCTGCTCGTGCTTTTACCGTACATCAAATCATATGCCCCACCCGCCACCGAGACTGCATAAAGGCAATAATTACAGCTACTCCACTACTGCCTGTTAAGATACGCTTTACTTACGAACCAGTCTGTTATACTATAGAATCACAGTCGCTAAGTTTCTGATACACAACTCTAATAAGAAGGAGGTTCAGACTATGAAGCGGATTTTATTATGCTTACTTATCGTCACAACTTTCACAACAACACAAGCCAACGAAAAACTAAAGAAAAAACTCGACACCTCGGCGGACAGGATTGAGTCGAAGGTCATCGAATGGCGCCGGCATTTTCATCAGTTCCCGGAACTGTCCAACAGAGAATTCAAAACGGCTGAAAAAATCGCGGAGCACCTGGGAAATCTCGGCCTCGATGTAACGACCGGTGTTGCACATACCGGTGTCGTCGGACTTTTGAAAGGCGGTAAACCCGGGCCGGTCGTCGGACTTCGCGCCGACATTGATGCCCTGCCCGTCACCGAGCGTGTCGATGTGCCGTTTGCTTCCAAACTGCGCACCACATACAATGGGCACGATGTCGGAGTTATGCACGCATGCGGCCACGATGCGCACATTGCTGTCCTAATGGGTGTCACTGAGATTCTTACTTCCATAAAAAAGGACCTGCCCGGAAGTGTGAAATTTATCTTCCAGCCCGCAGAAGAAGGCGCCCCGCAAGGCGAAGAAGGGGGTGCTGAGCTTATGGTAAAAGAAGGAGTTCTGAAAAATCCCAAAGTCGATGTTATTTTCGGTTTGCATGTTTGGTCGCTTGCCGAAACCGGCACCATCTCCTATCGTCCAGAGGGCATGATGGCGGCCGTTGACGGCCTCCGTATTACGGTCAAAGGAAAGCAAACGCACGGCTCAACGCCATGGACAGGCATCGACCCGATTACTGTCTCTGCTCAGATTATCATTGGGCTCCAGACAATCATCAGCAGACAAACAAAGCTGACCGAAGAAGCGGCGGTGATAACCATTGGGAGCATTCACGGCGGAGTTAGAAGTAATATCATACCTGAGCAAGTGGAGCTGATAGGAACAATCCGCACGCTCAATACGGATATGCAGAATAAGATTCATGAAAAGATACGGCTGACAGCTACGAAAATAGCAGAAAGTGCCGGGGCTATGGCGGATGTCCGGATAGAGAAAGGCTATCCGGTAACATTCAACGATCCTGAGCTTACCGACTTGATGCTGCCTTCTCTGAGGCAGGTCGCAGGCCGGGAAAATGTAAAACTCATCGACGCGATAACCGGCGCCGAGGACTTCTCATTTTTCCAGAAGATGATTCCAGGACTGTATTTTTTCCTCGGCGCTATGCCCAAAGGTACAAAAACCGAAGATGCACCGCCGCACCACAGTCCGGATTTTTACATAGATGAAAGCAGCTTTAAGCTCGGTATCAGGGCGTTGTCTTATCTGACACTGGATTATATGGACAAACACGAAAAGTAGGATAAAGACTATTAAAATAGTCAACAACGTAAAAAAATAATTCATAGCATCCATTGACAAAACAACAAGACCGCAGTTAAACTTGCACCCGAAACAGACAATATAGAATCTGCTGCCGCGCTCCGGCTTCGCATAAACGCCGCCGTGTGCCGGCCGTTTTATGAACAAACCAGAGGCTCTTGGAAAAAAAGGAGATTACCACATGATTACGGAGATCATCGCTAAGGAACTTAACACCGAACAATTCATATCTGAGAAGGTAAAGGAAATCAAAGACGCCGTTGCTGATGGAACGGCCATAAATGCCCTCTCGGGCGGCGTCGATTCATCTGCCGTCACAATGCTCGGCCATCGTGCCTTAGACTCGAAGCTAAGGACCGTCTTCGTCGAAAACGGACTAATGAGAGAAGGAGAAGCCGAACAAGTCGTGGGGTTTTTCGAAAAACTCGGCATCACCGTTGAGATTGTCGATGCACGCAAAGAGTTCTTCGCTGCACTCAAGGCAATCACACACCCGGAACAAAAACGTGAAGCCGTTACACAGACCTTTTACAAAGATGTCTTTGGACGAATTGTTAGAGAAAGCGGTGCAAAGCACCTCCTTCAGGGTACTATCCTTACTGACGTCGATGAGACCGTAGCAGGCATCAAACGCCAGCACAACGTCTTCGAACAGCTCGGCATCGACCCGCAGGAGGCCTTCGGCTATAAAATCATCGAGCCACTCATTCAGCTTCGCAAGGACGGCGTAAGAAGGGTAGGCAAGGCACTCGGTCTGCCCGTAGAGATGTTCGACCGCATCCCCTTCCCAGGCCCGGCGCTCGCCGCAAGAGTCATTGGCGAGGTGACTCCCGAGCGCATAGAAACTGTCCGCAAGGCTACGGTTATAGTCGAACGGCTGCTCAAAAACACCGACGCTTTCCAGTATATGGCTATACTCCATGAAGACCGCGTAACCGGAATGCGCGATGGCAAACGCGACTTCGGCTTGCAAATTGAGCTGCGCTGCTGGGATAGCATCGACGCAAGAACAGCAACTCCGACACAGCTACCGTATGAAACCCTGACCAGCCTGGCCTCAGAGATTACACGGGAGGTGCCCGGCGTAGTGAGCGTCACATACAATATAGCAAACAAGCCGCCTTCGACCATCGAAGCAATATGATATGCTCCGATGGTAGCTCATTTGCTTTGGAGTTTACCCTCGGTGTGTGCCTACTTGCTTTTCTGCCGGGGGTCGGGGCTCGTATCGCTACTACCTGAAAAAAATGATGAATAAACTCGATTTTTTATTGGGAACCTGGAACCTAAAATACAGGATTCCAAAGAGCATCCTCTTACGAAGCAGACAAGGCCTCCGGCAACGGAATGTTTAAATGTGCCCTGGATGATAGATACGTTTATCTTGACTATGAATGTTCCTTATCTTCGACGCCGCAGCAAACAGAAAAGGCACACGCAGTTTTCGCCTGGGACGAAAAGGTACACCTTTTATTACTGTGCTGCAGGGCAAAAAAGTCTCTGCATACAAGGAATTTTCCTTAAGTATTCTCTTTTATATTCGATAAAGGATTTAAAAGCACTTTTTTCGGTCGTGCTCATTACAGGGTCAAATGAGTGTATTCGAGGCCTTTTAACAGGGTCAAATGAAATATGTTTAGTCTTCTGTTAAGGACTTAAAAAATGTTAGCAATTAAGAACAATCTTATGG
>CAZWME010000268.1:0-6695 GCA_964634515.1 uncultured Pirellulales bacterium
AGCCAGTTGACTTATTCTTTGCAGGCCGCCTGTGATATCGGATAGATCCACATCGGCCTGACCACGGGTGCCTTTAAGTAAGGCGTATGACCGTGTCTCCTTCAACATTTCCATTGCCTCATCGGCAGTGATAGGGGCCAGGTAACACGAAACATCCTTGAGCACATCTACAAAAGTGCCGCCAAGCCCGAACATAAGCATAGGTCCAAATTGCGAGTCGGATGTCATACCGAGAATTACTTCCAGCCCTGGGATGCACATTTTCTCTACATAAACCCCATTTATTCTGGCTTCAGGCGCCCGTCGGCTAACCCGCAGAGTCAGCAGATCGTAGGTATCGCGAACCTGGTCAAGGTTGGATATGTTAAGCTTAATACCCCCCACATCAGACTTATGGACAATATCGGGAGAAACAATCTTCATAGCTACAGGGAAGCCGATTCTTTCAGCGATTTCCACTGCTTCTTCTGGTGTATTGGAAACCTGGCCGTCAGGGACATTAAAGTCATAAGCTCGGAGGATTTCTTTGGTTTCAACCTCGCCCATTTGTATATGATTTGTTTTTAAATGCCGTGAGATGATACGTTCGACTCTGTGCCGGTTAACAGGAAAGCGGGTAACAACGCGCGCCGGATGGTTACGCCAAACACCATATTCATACATAGCCCTTAGTGCTGCCACAGCCCGTTCCGGTGAAGGGTAATCGGGAAGATTGCAATCGGCTAATTCCTTGCGTTCTGGCATCGCATCGGCACTACCAAGGATAACTGCAAGTATCGGCTTGTCATCGGAACCGCTTGCGGCTATAGCACGTATCGTTTCGGCTGGTTTTGTCATTGCGTGTGGTGTCAGAATCACGATAACAGCATCGACAGAGTCATCTTTTTGCGCAGCACTGACAGCAGTGACATACCGTTTCGGGTCGGCGTCGCCCAAAACGTCAATTGGGTTGCTGATGATAGCTGCCGGTGGTAGTTCCTTCTTAAGATTACCGGCATTATAGCCATTCAGAGTGGCTACCTTCATCCCTGATTGCTCAATTGCGTCAGCAGCCATTACAGCCGGTCCGCCTGCATTGGTGATGATTGCAACACGGTTGCCTTTAGGCAAAGGCTGCATAGAGAGCGCCGCCGCGTAGTCGAAAAGCGCGTCAAAGCTTTCTGCTCGTATCACACCGGCCCGTTTAAATGCAGCCGCATAGGCAATATCATCCCCAGCCAGGCCCCCGGTATGTGCCGATGCCGCCTTCATTCCCGCCTTGGTCACTCCCGCCCTCAACAGAACTAATGGTTTAGTCGAAGCCGCCAATCTTGCTGTTTTAATGAACTTGTCTCCGGATGTTATACTTTCAAGGTAGCCAACGATAACTTTTGTCTGTTCATCAGTAGTAAATGATGATAAGAAGTCAGTCTCATTCAGATCGGCCTTGTTACCTATGCTTACCACTTTTGCCAAGCCGAGCCCTCGAGCCCAGGCCCAATCCAACATTGCCGTACAAAGCGCTCCCGATTGAGACAGGACTGATATGCCACCAGCCTTAGGCATACGTTTTGAAAACGAAGCATTCATCCGGTGTCTGGTATTAATCAGTCCCAGGCAATTAGGCCCTAACAAACGAACACCGGCTTTGGAACAAAGCTGTGTGATCTCGGATTGCAATTTAGTTCCTGCCGGGCCGGTCTCTCGAAAGCCTGCTGTGATCACCGCTATCGCTTTTGCTTCTGCTCTAATCGAACTTTCTACAGCCTCCAGAACAGATGATGTAGGTACCGCGATAACTGTTAAGTCAATAGTGCCTGTGTACATATTCAAATCGTGCAGGCAGCTCAGTCCTAATATTTCGTCGGCCGATGGATTAACCGGTATGATTTGTCCGGCAAAACCTCCATCTAACAGATTGGACAATATCTCATAACCCACTTTACCAGGTGTCCGAGAAGCACCAATTACAGCTATAGACTTAGGATATAATAAAAAATCCAACATCATTTACAAATTGAAATATTTTTCCAAATATATACTTAATTCTACAACCAGCTACTGTATGTTTCAAGCAAATTAAGCCTACAGTATATATACCTTTACGGCAAAACTGAAATCCTCGATATAATTATTTTGAAAAAAACAAAAAAAATCTATATTGAGACTGTGGGAGAAAATTGTTGATATATAACTTCTTTTTTGAAATAATAGTCACCCTATGAAGGTTAGAACAAAAAATATATTAGTCGCAGCTATATTTAGCATCTGTATTGGCAGCTTTGCTCGGGCGGATGTGGCAAAGCGAATTAATGGTATTATCAGTAGTTCTTTACAGCAGAAAGTTCAATTTTCCATTCATATCATAAAGGCAGATTCCAGCGTCCCGGTATATGAACATAATGCGGGGGAATTGATGATACCGGCTTCGAACATGAAAATAATCACCTCTGCAGCGGCACTGAACTATCTGGGGCCTGATTACGAATACAAAACAAAGGTTGGTCTTTGCGATGATGCCCTTGTAGTAATAGGGAGCGGGGACCCGTTGTTGGGGGACGAAAAAACAGATACTAAATATGGGCGGGAAAGAGGCTGGCTCTTCAAAGACATAGCACAGTTGTTAAAACGGAGTAATATACAAGCCCTTGAAGACATTATTATTGACAGTAGTGTATTTGACGACCAGCGCGTCCATCCGAGCTGGTCTAAAAGTGAGCTGAACAAGTGGTATGCCTGTGAAGTAAGCGGCTTGAATTTTAATGATAATTGTATAGCGATAAGCACAAAGAAAACCGGCGGCAAAGTAGCGGTTTTCCTCGAACCTCAGACCTCTTTTCTAAGGTACGACAATAAAATTAAGCCGATTACAAGGGGCACAAGTGCTGTAGGCACTTATCGGAATAAAGAGCCAAATAAAATTGTCGTTTACGGCAAATGCCGGAATAGAGTCGGGCCGTTTGACGTTGCAATTGAAAGACCTGCTGCGTTTTTTGGATTTCTATTGTATGAGAATCTCACTAAAGCTGGAATAAAAACGAATGGCCACCTCATAGAAAAATCGCTCGATGATCAAAGCAATTTCAGACTGCTAAGCCAATACTCTACTTCTCTAAAAGATTGTTTGGCGCGTTGTAATAAGAACAGTCTCGGCTTGGCAGCCGAATCGCTGTTTAAAACAATCGCCGCAAATAATAATCCGGACGGAAAGTACGGTAGCTGGGACCGAGGCAGGGAATTGGTTTCTGAATTTCTCCTGGGGCTTGGCATCGATAAAAGCCAGTTTTATATCGATGATGCAAGCGGCCTGAGCAGGAAAAACGAGCTTAGCTCTTATGCCATAACGAAAGTGTTGTTGAATGTGTATCATAGCGACAATTGGAACCTGTATAAGGATTCACTTGCGGTAGGGGGGGTAGATGGGACAATTGCCAAATATTTCAAAGAGCAAAAGTACAAAGGTAAAATCTTAGGCAAGACCGGGTATATAAATAGCGTTAAATCATTTTCAGGCGTATGCAGCACCGGGCGGGGAGATTATATTTTTTCCATCCTCAGCAACAATACCAACGGCAAGACCCGTGGAGTAATAAACGACATCGCAAAGGCGATTATTGATGAGGAGTAAATAGTAGGTGAGTATTACTTTTCAATGCCTAATCGGGCCATAATTCCCCTGTTAATTGGGTTCCAATATTTGTCCTGCTTTAAGGCATGAAGTCAGTGGACATCTCTAACAAATTGTTAAGATTAACATCACAATCATTAATGCTATAGAACTTCGGCCCCATACCACATGGTAAGGTCAACAAATCACCTTCCTGGAAATCCTTGACATCCCCTTTTGCTTTCGTTCCCCATGCGATTTTTTTGCTGTTCCGATATCCTGGATATTTAGTAATATCATATTTTGAGGCATCGAAGCTGATAATTTCAATTTCAGAACGGAATAATTCGTCCCAGTTCATATTTCCACAAACATGTACGCCTGACGTAACGTCGAAGCTCTCGAAAAGCGCTGACCATAACTGCTGGTAATCAAATCCCACCTGTCCCAGAGCAGGCTCATCTAAAAAAAGAATGACTTCTCCAGCATTCAGGCCGTTGGTAACTGCGTCAATGTGTTGACAGGCCCTTGAGATTGCTTCATCCTGGTCATATCCACTGAGAATAAGAGTCGCCGGACCTACACACTGTATTTTGACTGTCTCATAGCCCTGCACCATTTTCTTGAAGGTTTCAAGACAGCTCAATTTGCCCGGATTTTCAATATAATCAAGCATGGCATCACCCAGTTTGGGAAGTTCCGGCAGAAATGGAATATCATGCCGGAGGCTATATTCTACGGCCTTGTTAACATCATCGTATGGCAGGGAGCCAATTTGTGTTACTATTTTTCTTCTACTCATGGTATTTTCTCACCTTGCTATTAATCTGTATTATTGTGTTTGTATCAAGGCTTGAAATATGCTACGAAACCGTTTTCATACACTTCTCTTTCCCAGTCAGGCTTGACGATAGCCTGAAGGGGGGCTTCAAGCAATTCTAATTTGCCGCGTTCGACGTTAAGTATCACCGCTGAAGGCGGAGTTTTTTCCAGTAATTCTCCGATAGTTTTTGGGCCTATAGTATGAGTAATACTGCGCTGCGAAGCTGACATAGAATCGGCAACTCTATAGATAATCGCCCCACAGGAAAGCTCCGTATAAATATCACAGCTACCTTCAAGAGCAAGCAGGGGGGCCAGGGTCAGTATTAGTTTCGGTTCTTTTGTTCTCTCGGCGATATCTTCCGAAATCTTATGTATTTCTATGGGTTCCCATCTTTCAGGAACTAACACTATAGGGATTCTTTTCAGAACAAACGGGCAAGAGGTTACTGCCACAAGTACACACACACCTACTGAACAAGCAGCTATTTTGAAGTGTTTATTAGCGCCGCTTTTGTCGGCAAGTTTTCGCAAATACAGCAGAGGCAAAGCAAAGCCGGTTACTAAAAAAGGCACAGGCATTGCAAGGTACTGTCTCCACATTGTCGGCGGAATCAGAGCGATTATTAGGAATGTTACCGGCAGCAGGGCGGCCAGCAACAAGGCTCTGACATCCGGTATCTTTAACCTGTGGCGAAGACACAATACCATAATGCAAAGATAAATCCCTAATACCAAAATTACAAAATATCCCGGCTGTGTTAGGCAGGCCAATGTCAGCTCGAATTTGTTGAAAACCATTCCTATTTGACGCAGCCATTCGCCATAGAGCATAGGTATTTTGACAAGGTTCAGAAAGAATGCCCGTGGAGCTTGAGCTATCACCCAAGCAGGCCAGGCCGAGACAACAGCAGCGGCAATTAAGAACGGCAGGGCGGTCTTGAATCTTCGTTTTATTGACTCGGCCGGCTGGCTTAGAATTATCGCGAAAAACAACAGCTCCACCAAAACCGTAGTTATCCGCATACAGCTTGCAAATGTAAGCAGTGCGCCGATAGCGGCAATTCGCCAATATTTCGATTTTTGCGTAAAATCGGTGGACACGAACAACCAGAAAGCCAACACAACACAGAAAATTACGGCATCATGATTCCATGCATAGCCGTTGGCATAATCGACCAGAGGGTTGAATACATACAGAACAGCCCCTGCCAGCCCCAAAAGCATTCCGGTAATTGCAAAGGACTTAAAAATATACCGATATATTCCGATTATACACACGACCACGAGAATATCAAAAGAAGCAGAGAGCATTCTGCCAATGAGTAAATATTGGGTTGTGTTAAATATTTTTAACAATGCTGCACATAATAACGGGTGATAGGGCAGTTGGGCAGCATATGAAAAATCCCTGTAAATCATCTTGCCCTGCGCCAATAGGACACTGCCGGTGCAGTACATCTGTTCATCACGGCCGAGTGGTTTGGACATACTATTGGCTAAAATTGCAAGCGAAAGGACAATCAATATTAAGATAACCAATATGTTAGTTATTTTTACAGACATCATAAGATTAAAGTAAAAAAAAACGAATATTGGAAATTAATAAATTATCTTACCATTCAGCCAGCTCGCCGAGAAGCTCTTCTGCTAAATCCTTCATTGTTACAATACCAACAGGTCTCTCATGGCCGGTACGGCCGATTTTCACAACCAGGACAATTTTCTGATTTTCTTTCTGCATAATATTTATCGCATCTGTAACAGTAGTATTCGCATTAAGTTTAAGGATTGGTTTTATGAAATTATGCAAACTGGTGAACTGTTCTGAAGAACTTAAGGTTTCGTAGATATTTACAAAGCCGATGATATTTCCAGACGATCCATCTGTGACCGGCAGGCGGGAAAACGCACATTTTTTTAATTTGATCAATAGTGCCGCATTGTCAGAATTTATATCAACTGTTTGGACGTTGTTAATAACAATCATTACGGATCTTATGGAAATGTGTGATATGCTGACAAGACGGTTTATGATTTCGGTCTGCACCGAACTGAAAATACCTTCTTCGTGCGTATCCTGCAGGATTGCCTGGACTTGATGTCTTTGTGTCGAGGTTATTGCTGTTTTGGAAGAAGAAGCCAGGCCTGATAATCTCATCAACAGGCTCGATATGAATTTGAGTAGAGGTATGATACCGCAGAAGCTTAAGGCCTTATGGAAAGTGTATAAAATCGGCGACAGATACGGCATAAGCACATCTGAGCGGTAAAAGAAAATATTTTT
>CAZWME010000269.1:0-6688 GCA_964634515.1 uncultured Pirellulales bacterium
CGTCTCAGGCGGGGTTGGACCTTCGAACCTCACAACCCGGACATTCGGCCGGCTTAACGTCCGCGCCATGGTCATCGAAAACAACGGCACTCGCGCGGCAATTTGCAGCACCGACTTCCTCGGCTTCCCCGGCGTCCTCTGCGACAAAGTTCGTGCTAAAGTTCCATCCATCCCGCCGCAGAATATCCTCATCGGGGCCACCCACACCCATAGCGCCCCGGACTGCTATGGCTTCCCTGACAGAACAGGAAAATCAGCTCTCGACCTTGAGTATGTAAATCAAGTATGCGAAAAACTGGCCGATGCAATTAACGAGGCAATCGGCAAGCTCCGGCCCGCAAAAATCAAAATTGCCACCGGTAACGCCAGAGGAAAAATCGCCTACAATTATTACGCCGAGCGCCTGTACGACCCGCGCTGCGATGTGATTCAGGCCCTCGATACCAAAGGCAAACCATTCATTACTCTCGTAAATTACGCCTGCCACCCCGAGGTAATCGGCTCTGACCAGGGCATCCTTTCCCCGGATTTCGTCGGCCCCCTTTACGACCGAATCAAAGAACGCGGCGGCGGAACCGGAATTTTTATGAACGGTGCACTGGGAGGCATGGTAACCGCTGACTGCCGCGGACCCGAAGGCAAAGACCTGCGGAGATGGGACGAGTGCCTCCGGATTGGCCGCCTTCTCGCCGATGAATCTCTCCGAATAGTCTCTGGTGCCCGCATACTTTCCAATCCTCATCTGTATTGTGCAAACACAAAAATCGAGTTCCCCGTAGATTCCGAACTGCTCCGCGCTGTTGTCCAGGCATCCCCGTTGGGCTTTGAGCTGAAAGATAGCCGGCATATCTCCACACAGGTTAACGTCATAAACCTCGCCAATGCACAAATCCTTACCATCCCCGGCGAAGCCCTGCCCAACATCGGCTACTATCTCAAACGAAAGATGCACGGCAGCCACAACCTCCTCTTCGGCCTTACAAACGACGCCTTCGGATATATACTCACAAAGGAAGACTGGGACAGCTTCGACCGATATAAATATATCACCCGGACCTGCCTGGGCGAAATGACCGGTGAGATTTTTATTCATCAGGCACTTAAGTTCGTCGATAACTGCCCCCGCCCGATACGTTTTGCTGATTAACGAGGATTTGCAATCATAAATTCCGAAAGGATACAGATATGGAAAACAACGAAAAACATCTCAACCGTCGCGATATCTTAAAAGGTTTTGGATTAGGCGCTGCCAGCCTTGCTCTCGGTGGAAAATACTTCGGACCTGCCCTCAGCCATGCCGCACCTGGAAGCCCATGGGTAAAAAAGAACGGTATATTCACAACCGCGGGACCCGCTAAGGTCTCTCTTATAAAAGGCAATGACCGCAGGGACATTGTGTACCAGGCACTGAAGAAAATCGAAGACGAAGTCCTCGCTTCTATAGGTGATAAAAAGAAGATTCTCGTAAAGCCGAACTTCGTAATCACATCCCGACAGCTTGCTGCCACTCACGTCGATGCGATAAGGGGAATCCTCGATTTCCTGAAACCACACTTCAAACATCAGATTATTGTCGGCGAATCCACTATCTCACGTGAAGGTACATTCGATGGATTTAAAAACTACGGCTATTTGCCACTGGAAAAGGAATACAAAGTCAAGCTCCTTGACCTCAATCACCAGCCCTGGCAATACCGTTATGTCTTCGGCAAGGGTCACCGCCCGACACCTATACGAATTATCTCGACCTTCCTTGATCCCGATTTATACATAATCTCCGCGGCCAAAATGAAGACCCACGACCGTGTTGTCACAACTCTGTCCCTCAAAAATATTTTGCTCGGCGCACCCCTTAACGACTACAAGAAAAACGACAAGGGTCTTACACACTCCGACTACAATTTCTCACGCGAGGCCCTCATCCACTATAACTTGTTCCACCTCGCACAGGAGATTTATCCCGACCTCGGCGTCATCGACGGCTTTGTAGCTATGGAAGGCAACGGCCCGACAGGCGGAACACCCGTCGATGCAAGGCTCGCACTGGCAAGCCTCGACCCGCTCGCGATGGATACCCTGGCGACAAAGCTGATGGGATTCGACCCGACCCAGATTATGTATCTCAAAGCCTTCGCCGAAGCGGGAATGGGCCAGGGGGATTTCGATAAGATAGAAGTCCTCGGAACACCTGCCGACCAGTGCCAGTACCACTTCAAGGCACACAAGCGATTGATAGAGCCCTATGGATTAACATCCTGATTGAAACCAAAGGCGCGAATCGGATTTATCTCGGTAATCATCCGAATCGCCTCATCGTCAACACCGTTGTCCCTGAGCTTAGGTATGAAAGTATCGATAAGGTATGTATAGGGCATTTGTGTTCCGCCGTTTTGTTCTCCCGGCTGATACCATCCGGCATCATGCGATAGCAAAATCTGCTCACCAAAACCGGCCGACAGAAGCTCCTTGATGGCCGTTATAAAAGTAGAATCCTGCCCCGGATTCCATCCCAACGAATCGAACTCAATAAAGACTCCACGCTCCGCTAATTGTTGGTATAAGCTCCGGTTGTTCACGCTCTGTGCATGTACCCATATAAACCGTATCTCCGGACTGATGGATTCCAGGATATCGGCCTGTGTCGTAATATTGTTGCTTACAGTCGTATGACTGGCAACCGCCGCTCCAGTTTCCTGTGCCGCGCGTCCGGCCGCTCGAAGGAACTTCTCCTCCAGCACCGTCATATTGCTGCCGCCGGTCGCTATCTTGATAAAGCCGGCCTTAATACCCGTTCCTTCAATACCATCACGAATCTCGCTAATAAACAACTCCGTCAATTCATCCTCGCTCATATTCTTATGTTCCGGCGGCGCAAAATTCGCACGACCATAAACACCCGTCGGCACAACCACCGGCAATCCCGACACCGCAGACACCTCCGAAAGAATAGAAACATTCCTCCCCACGCCGATACTGCTGCACTCGAACAGAACGCCAACTCCCTTCTGCTTCGCCTCCTCAAGCAGCGGCGCCATCACACGCACCACATCCGCCGCATCCGCTTGTCCGTAGTCACGCGTCGCCGGCCCTCTAAGGTCGGTAAAGATATGCTCATGAGGCAGTATTACACCAAGCCCCTCGGCCGCAATCGCCCCTTGCGTCGTTTCAAACCACCACACGCTACCCGACTTACTCGCTTCCACCGTCCCACCATATGCCCCCATATTAATCCTGCCGCCGTTTGGCCCCGGCTCATCCCCAACCTCACTATTCGGGTCACCCGCATCGATACACGGACTCGTCACCTCATCCACCACCCAGCTTTCACTATTCGGATCCCACCTGCCAGCTTGTGACATCAAATGATAATCACCCTCTACCCAAACAGCATTCGGATCATCCGGCTCCACTACAACATTTGCATCTTCTATATGTGACCAATACCCCGGCTCTACAAAAAACGGATCAACATCAATATTACCTTCACCTGTAAAACCACTTTGAATATTACTGTATGTGATACTTGCATCACCCCAAATTTGTGGCAAAGTATTGCCCCACAGAATGCAGTTGGTCAGAATTAATTCATTATTCATCATTTCATGCACGATACCATTCAACCTGGCTGTGTTACCATTAAATGTGCAATTATTTATGATTGGTTTACTGTCTTGGCAGAACATTCCACCTCCACCGCCAAGCAGAGCGATATTGCCTGAAAAAGTACAGCCTTTAAATTCTGGACTGCTAGTCCAGTACGATATCCCTCCACCAAAGTACCTTGCCAAGTTACCGGTGAACCTGCAATTGCGAAATAATGGATTACCTCGGTGGTTGAATATTCCTCCACCA
Organism: uncultured Pirellulales bacterium; assembly: GCA_964634515.1. Classification (GTDB taxonomy): domain Bacteria; phylum Planctomycetota; class Phycisphaerae; order Sedimentisphaerales; family Anaerobacaceae; genus NIOZ-UU13. The sequence continues at coordinate 3,853 of CAZWME010000269.1, forward strand.
TGATTATCAGAATAGTTTTCTTTAAACACACACTCGACTAATGTTAGATTGCCGGATTCATTGAACATCCCACCGCCATTTCTTGCCCAGTTTTTTATAAACGTGCAATTGACCAGAGTCGGATTACCAAAATCATTGAATAATCCACCCCCTGCATTATTTCGTGGAGTACCGTTTGCAACACCACTGGTAATTGTGAAGCCATCCAGCATCGCTGTCTCGTCAGTACCAATGCTGTTAACAACATGGTAACTATTTTCTAACCGACTTGAGTCTTCAAGCAAATATCGTGGACTGGCAACTTCTATGTCGTCGCCATTCAGGTCGCCGCTGAGGATTGTCTCGTATAATTCAATATCCCTTGTATTAGGATCTACCTCACTGGAGCTTGCATAACCTCCTTTAATGGCTACACCGTTAATGATATGAAATGTCGTCGTCCTCCAGTCGAATTCTGGTATGGCCACAAGCCCTCCATTAGGCTTATAAACGCCCTGAGCCACATGAATCTCAACCGGCTTTTCGGCAGAATTCGCATCAGCTAAAGCATCCTGAAGATAAACGTAAGCATCCTCCCAACCGGTACCATCGTTTGCACCTATGGCATCATCATCCACATAGATTGTCTTACCAAAGGCAAAAGGGCACAGCAGAATAGCAATTAGAACTAAAGGGATTGACTTAAAAACTCGCGAATTACCAGCCTTCATAATATCCTAATCCTCCATCAATATTCATATGAAGTATAGCAGATTAGGATTACCCGCGTCAAGGCCAAAAGGCCGCTACTGCCACGACAAACCAGATGACAACGCCAAGGGCAAATTTTGTCGTAATACCGAAAAATTCACCGAGTCCGGCCCCCACAGCATAACGCAATGAATGCTCGGCCTTCTTACCCCGGGAGAACTCCATCCCCCACACGCACAGACCCGCGCCAAGGCAGGCGCCAAGAAGGGTACCCAATAACGGTATAGGTATCAGAAATGTTCCAAAGACCGCGCCCGTTACCGCTCCGAAAAGCGCCGCGATTGAGCCGGGCCAGCTTGCCCCCGATTTCCTGGCTCCCATCATACCCGCCGTAAACTCCGCAAGTTCGCCCAGAACAGCTAAGACCAATATCGCAATCAATGTATAAATGGAAAAGACACTGTCACCCCAGCGCCACCACGCGAACAGACAGGTGGATATGACAATCAGCCAGTTACCCGGCAGGCCGAAAACAACCAGTCCCAGCCAGGCTGAGTTGAGAATAACTAATACTATCGACCAAAGATAAACCATTGGCCGATTGTAAAGCAAAAGGAAAAAAAGGTAAAACGAAATTCATTCTGGAAATGTCTTGCACGTCACAGGTGGAGCCAGCTTCAATCCGGCCCCACCGGTCTTTTAACTTCATCGCTATTGATTTACAGCCTGCCCTATTAAAGCTCTGAAAAATCCACCTCTTCGAAATCTTCCGGTACACCAAGACCATCTGATAAACCCACAATGCCGTTCTCAGCTTCAATCGTAAGCCAGGAAATATGTATTCTCCCGTCAAAAAACATCTCAATCTGGAATGTATTGGAGTTGCTGCTGCCGTATTCGGGAACGTTCTCCCACGTCACCGCCACGCGGTCCGCCAATTGCTTTGCGCTTATCAGCCCGCCTCCGGATGGATTGAGATCATTGAACAAGATGGATATACGAAGCGTTTCAAAATGGTCTTCCAAAGATTCGGAATAATCGTCATCTCCTTCGGTAAAGGTTATGAAACCGTTGCTGCCGACAAAAAAGCTCCCAAAAACACTGCCGAATATTGACACTGTCGCCTGTCCGCCTAACCTTACTAACATGTAATCATCATCCCCCAGTTCAATCTCCGTACCTCCGTCCGGGTTGGTCGGCAACTGTGTAATCTTTTTTTGATTAACAGTATAAGTTCCGTCTGACGCGATTTCGAACATAATCGTTCTGTTAAACAGGTCAAAGGTATCCGCCCCGGAAGAAAAGTACTCCGTAAAATCCTCAAGCACAGTAGGCACAGGAGGCAATAATGGATACTTCTCCGAGATGTCCGTCTCTTCAAAATCACCTGGAACACCAAGACCTTCCGACAAGCCCACAATACCGTTCACCGCTTCGATAGTAAGCCATGAAAGTTGTATTCTCCCGTCAAAAAACATCTCAATCTGGAACGTATTGGAATTGCTGCTGCCGTATTCGGGAACGTTCTCCCACGTTACAACCGCACGGTTTGCCAATTCCTTCCAGCTTACCAGTCCGCCGCCGGATGGATTGAGGTCCTCGAACAAGGCGGATATACGTTTCAAGTCAAAATGCGCCGGCAAAGACTCGGAATGTTCGTTATCTCCCTCGGTAAAGGTTATATAACCGTTGCTGCCGACATAGAAGCTCGCAAAGCTGTTGCCGAAGATAAACACTGTTTCCTGGCCTTTCAACTGAACAAACTCGTAATCGTCGTCGCCCAGCGACAGCTCCTTACCTCCTGCCGGGTCGGTCGGCAACTTCGTAATCTCTTGTTGGGTCCCGCTGTACTTACCGTCGTTGGTAGGTGTAAACATTACTGATTTGTTCGACAAATCAAAGATATCCTTTTCGGAAGAGAAATACTCGGTAAAATAATCATCTTCCGGCGGTTGCAATTCAAAACCGGTATAACCCTGGTCTGGTATATCTGAATTGACATACGAATATGTCCTCTGTGATGGAAGAAAGCCGTAACCGCTTTTACTCGGCGTAGCAGTCCCCGACCAGCCATCCGGCACTCTCTTGCTGTAAAAACCACTGCTATTGCTAATAGTGCTGCCGCCGCCATTGCTGAAAGTCAGGC
>CAZWME010000270.1:0-2561 GCA_964634515.1 uncultured Pirellulales bacterium
TACAGTGATGGTTCTCATCCCGAGAATTCCCCCGATGGAGTTGACCACTGGCCGAACGAGCCGGATGGTGACGGCGAATCGCTTACTCGCAGGGTCTCATCCGATTATAGTAACGACTCTGACAACTGGACCACTTCTGCACCATCGCCCGGATTATAATCAGGTCTTGGGCTTGTAGTCGGGATTGGGTGTGGGCATTTGTGCGTCCACATCTTTTCGCCAGTTTGTAAGCATTTTGTGCAGTTCTGCTGCTTTACCGGGCATCTTCTCGGCGAGATTATTCTTTTCGCCGATATCCTGTTTAATGTTGTATAGTTCCAGGTGATTGTCTTCGTAAAATTCAATCAGTTTATAATCTCCGGAACGCACAGCTCCACCGGGACTTCCGCCCTGATTACCATAGTGCGGATAATGCCAGAATACCGCTTTGCGTGAGAGGGATTTTTTACCTTTGAGCAGCGGTACCATACTTACGCCGTCGATGTGCTGTTGTGGTTTGGGTGGAAGAGATGCCATCTCAAGTATCGTTGGGTAGAAGTCGGTACTGATTACAGTTTCACTGCATATGCTTCCGGGCTTAGTTACGCCGGGCCACTTTATCATCATCGGCTCGCGTATGCCGCCTTCGTACAGCCATCCTTTGCCCGCCCGCAGCGGCAGATTCGATGTTGGATGGCCTTCGGAGGTGCTCAATCCGCCGTTGTCTGACATAAACATTACCACGGTGTCATTAGACAGATTCAATTGATCCAGGGCGTTTAGGACTTTGCCTACGGCCTGGTCCATCGCTTCTATCATACCGGCGTACACGGCGTGGTTCTGGACTAATCGAACTTTTCGGCTGCCCTCTTTGCCCCAGGCTGATTCCGGAGCGGTTGTTGCTTTCTGTTTGTATTTATTCTCGAGGTCCGGCCGGGCCATTAGTGGTGTATGGACCGAGTAGAAAGAAAGATATGCGAGAAATGGTTCGTTTCGGTGGTCTTCGATAAAGACGGCAGTTTCCGATGCCAGCCTGTCCGGCAGATGTTCGCCGTCGGGGCCGTCCGTTAGGCGTGGATTGCCATAGGGGGAGAAGTACCTTTTGCCGCCGTACGGTCCGCCTCTATCGATGCCGCCTTTGTTGATGTCAAAGCCCTGATCTTCCGGCCAGAAGCCTTCCTTTCCGAGGTGCCATTTGCCTGCGAAGAAGGTTGCGTAGCCGGCTTCTTTCAGTGTCTCGGCGATTGTTACTTCAGCCAGCGGCATCTCGTCGAGGTATTGGGCGGGATTCAATTTTCCCCGCCGTCCGCCTTTGAGAAAATCTGTCAGGTTCAGCCTCGCAGGGTATTTACCCGACATTATACTTGCCCGGGTCGGTGAGCAGACCGGACAGGCGGCGTATGCGTTAGTGAATCGCATGCTGCCTCTGGCGAGTTTATCGATGTTTGGAGTTTCGTAAAAGCTGCTGCCATAGCAAACGAGGTCTTTCCAACCTAAATCGTCAACGAGGAAAAAAACGAAATTAGGTTTTTTCTTAGGCTGTGGAGTTGTCACGTTACATGACGGAACGAGTATCGAAGCTGCTCCCATTCCCATCATTTTCATAAAGTTGCGTCTGTTAAGATATGTATTTGCCACAATCGTTGCCTCTCAAAAAGTTTTGCGGGATTTTGTACGTGGATAATTATGTGAATTTTTGGGCGGTTTGTCAAATTGCTTCTGGAGAAAAATCACTGAATCATTTCGGCCATGCCAGAGGAAATGTCTCGGCGCGGGGGTGGGCGTCAACGTGTCCGTCCAGAAAAGCGCAGTTGCCCTTGCCTCCGAGCGGGTTATGAGACGGGGCATAATGAAAGCCGCCGATAACATCCCAGAATTCTCCGACGCCTTCCGGACCGGGTTGGATGAGCCGGTAGCTTCCGGTTTGATTGAGCCAGCCTTGTATCATGGAGTCATCGCCGGGAATCATATACGTATCATTCAGGCCGGAGACGTTGTAACGGGTATCGACCAGAGCACTTTCCTCAGTGAAGGAAAATGTTTCCGCAAGGTGCTTTACTTCGGAGAGCTTTTGTACTCTCGAATTCTTAACGCCACTGTTCTGGCTGCCCAGATATGCGTTCATAGTATAATTATACCATGGTTTGTAATCTCTGAGGTTACCGGCATCGGCTTGATAAAAGTGGTCCTGCGAAGCTCTTACAGCTATGCGTTTAAAAGTCGGGCAGATAAAAGCCTTTACATTTTGTAAATAGGGGAAGAAATTGCTTGCATATTCCGGATGTTCTTTGAGGTACAGGTCACCATTGCACCAGCGAAGGTGGATAGGGCTGCTGAGTCCCGCCTCCACGGGATAAGCTGCTGTCTGTGAAAAGTAACAACTTTCCGGCCTACAAAATTTGTCGTCATTATCATCGGCATACATTTGTATCGCAAGTGTATAATTCTTCAGGTTCGATTTACAAACTATTCGCTGTCCCTGTTCTCTGGCTTTATTAAGGGCCGGCATGAGGATTGCCATAAGCACGGCGATAATGGCGATTACGACCAACAATTCGATTAGAGTGAATCCTTTTGTTCGC